>NZ_BAAATR010000018.1:0-171600 GCF_039533515.1 Kitasatospora cystarginea
CTCCGGCGGCTCGTCGCTGACCGCCAACTGGCTGCTGACCGCCGTGCTGATCAAACTCTCCGACGCGGCCGGACGAGCCGAGCTGGAGCCGAACCCGCCCGTGTAACACGCGTCGGACTCACGGCGCTGCGATTGGCGACCAGGCTTCCCGGCTCTCCGTGATGACGCAGCGTGACCACCCTTTGGCGGAAGTCACCGGGCGTGCGGCCGCCCGTCGAACCTAACGTGGCGTCCCGGGGGACGATTCTGCGTCATTCTCGCGGGCCGAGTGCCGCCCTTCGGGCTGCCTGCCCGTCCTTCAGGAGGCAAGTAGATGAGACTTCGGGCTAGTTCGAGCGCGTGGGCCGCCACGGCAGCGCTGGTGGCCACTCTGGCCGTCGGGGCCGCGCCGGCCGCGGCGGGTCCCGCGGGCGGCGAACACGAGCCGTTCCTGAACCGGCTGAACACCGTGTCCACGGTGGCTTCCACCGTCCCGGCGAACGGGGACCTGAACCCGTACGGCACCTTCGCGATCCGGGAGAACGCCGGCGACCTGCACCGGGGCAACATCCTGGTCAGCAACTTCAACAACTCGCAGGCGCTCGGCAACCAGCAGGGCCGCGGCACCACGCTGGTCCAGATCAGCCCGCATGGGAAGGTCACCCAGTTCGCCCAGATCGACCCGGCGCACCTCCCCGGCCCGTGCCCCGGCGGAGTGGGGCTGACCACCGCGCTCACGGTCCTCCCCGGCGGCTGGGTCGTGGTGGGCAGCCTGCCCACCACCGACGGCACCTCGGACACCGCCCAGGCGGGCTGTCTGCTGGTGCTCGACAGCCACGGCACGGTGCGCGAGACCATCTCGGGCGACGGCATCAACGGGCCGTGGGACATGACCGCCGTCAGCCACGACGACTGCAGCGAGCTGTTCGTGACCAACGTGCTGAACGGAACGGTCGCCGGCGGAGGCAACGAGGTGGACCAGGGCACCGTGCTGCGGATCACCCTGCGCCACAAGGGTGACAAGAAACCGCCGCACCCGGTGGCCACCACCGTCATCGGCGACGGCTTCCCGCAGCGGACCGACCCGCAGGCGCTGGTGGTCGGCCCGACCGGGGTGGCACTCGACCGCGAGGGAACGCTCTTCGTCGCGGACACCGTGCGGAGCCGGATCACCGCGATCCCGCGCGCCCTCACCCGCAAGGACAGCGACGGCATCGGCCGGGTGATCAGCACCGGCGGCGCCCTGAACGGACCGCTGGGGATGGCCCTCACGCCCAGAGGCGACATCCTGACGGTCAACGGAGGGGACGGCAACATCGTCGAGACCACACCCAAGGGCAAGCAGGTGGCGGTCAAGCAGATCAACTCCGAGGGCACCCCGCCGGGCGCGGGAGCGCTCTTCGGCCTCGCGGTGGACCTGGACGGTGACGCGGTCTACTTCGTCAACGACGCCGACAACGAACTCGACGTGCTGACCCGGTAGGAGGGCGGCGGCTCGGAAATCCGCCTGGGCAGCGGGAGTTCGAGACCACCGGAGGCGTCCTGGTCGAGGGCGAACGCGTCCGCCGCGGCGGCGGGCAGCGGGCGCAGACCGAGCAGGGCGCCCGCCAGCCCGGCGGTCGCGCGATGCCAGTCGGACGCGCGGCGCAGCAGGGCGTGGCCCGAACCGTGGACGGTGTACCCGGCGACCCGGGCGCCCGCCGAGCGGGCACGTGCCGCGAAGCGGAGGGTGTCGGCGGGAGCGGTCACCCGGTCGCGGTCGCCGTGCAGCGCGATCAGTTGGCGGTCCTTCAGCTGCTCGTGCGGATCGTCCGCCGGGCACCAGGGCGCGAGGGCGACCACGCCGGTGACGCACGGGTGGCCGGCCGCGTGCAGTGCGGCCCGGCCGCCCATCGAGTGGCCGATCAGGACGGTCGGGACCGGGCCCAGCTCCTCGGCGAGGTCGTGCAGCGCGGCCGTGGTGTCCCGAACGGCATCGGCCCGCTCGCCGTTCCACCCCCGGTACCGGTAGCGCACCACCCCGACGGCGACCTCGTCGCCCGCCGTCGCCCTGGCCACCGCCCGCACGAACCCGGTCATCCGCAGCCCGGGCAGGTTCACCGGGCCGGGGCGGGCCTCGCTCGCCACCTCGCCGCCGTGCAGCACCAGCACGGCGGCGACCGGGGCGGCCGGCCGCACCCGCCAGGCCAGCGCCTGGTGCCCGCCCACCGCTGAGCCGCTCACTGCCATGTCCACCTCTGCCTGCTCCCGTGCCGTCGCCTCTCGTCCCGTTCTCGGGACGGTCACTGTATGCGGAACGGCGGGCCGGGACGGCAGGTTCCGGGAGGTGGGCCGGGAGCTGGTGCCGGGGTGGCCCGGACCGGCGCCGCGCGCGGTGGGGGCCGTCACTTGCTCCCGGGGAACCAGTCGAAGTTCCAGCCGTACGCGGCGTCGATCGCCTGGTGCACGGACCGGGCGGGGGTGGCCTGGAAGTACCGTCCCTCACGGCGGACCGCCAGTCCGCTCCCGTCGTGCTCCAGTGTCGCGACCACGCAGGCGGTCGCGGGGAACTCGCAGCCGTCCAGCGTCAGTTCGATGGTCGGCCCGGTGACGGGGAAGAGCGTGGCGAGACCGTTCAGGCCGGTGAGCGGGAGCTTGTCGTAGTCGTAGACGAAGACCAGCAGGCGGCGGATCTCGGCGGCCCGGTCGAGGTTGACCCAGAGGTCCTCGCCGGTGGCGACCCTGCCGGTGCGGTCGTCGTTGGCCAGCAGCACGTACGGCGGCTGGTACAGGTCGCCGAAGTTCCCGCCGACGGCCTGGACGACGCCCCGTCTGCCGTTCGCCAGCTCCCAGAAGCAGCCCAGGTCGAGATCCCGGGCCGCCGCGACGGGCTGGAACGCCGAGCGCAGCACCTTCATCAGTCGGCCACCGGTGCCCTGGCCCGGCTGCGGGCCCTCCGCCGAAGACCAGTTGAGGTTCACGCGCAGCATGCCGGCGGTGGTCCCGTGCTTGGCCAGCGAGACGACCGGGTCCTTCTCGGTGAGGCGGATCTTGCTGAGGCTGACAGGGGAGGGTGCGGGTGCGGGTGCGTCGGCGGGTGCGGGTGCGGGTGCGGGTGTGGGCACCGGTACGGACGCGGGGGCGGGCTCCGAAGCCTGGCCCGGCTCGTCATCGACGGTGATGCCGTAGTCCGTGGCCAGACCCGCGAGCCCGCTGTCGTACCCCTGGCCGACCGCCCGGAACTTCCAGCCGCCGCCCCGCCGGTACAGCTCCCCGAGTACGAAGGCGGTCTCGCTGCTCGCCCCCGTGTCCTCGAACCGCGCCACCTCCTGGCCGGAGTGCGAGTCCAGCACCCGCAGGTGCAGTCCGGGCAATGCCCCGAACGGGCCGCCGTCGCTGGAGGCCGCCAGCACCACGGTCTCCACCGCGTCGTCCAGCTGGTCCAGAGCGACCGTCAGCGTGTCGGCGACCGTGCCGTCCTGATCGGGCCGCTTGCCGAGGTGGCGGACCGCGCCGGAGGTGTCCTGCGGCTGGTTGTAGAACACGAAGTCGGCGTCGGAGCGGACCCGTCCGCCCGCGAGCAGCAGCGCGGAGGCGTCCGCGTCGGGGACACCGGGACCGCCGCGCCAGTGCAGCTCCACCCGGACTCCGGTCGTGGACAGCGCGAGGTTCGCGCCTTTCGCTATCAGCATCAGCAGTCCGCTCCGCTTAGACGGTTCCGAAAGGCGAGGACGCACCCTCATCGCCCGCCACCGGGTGGGGGCTGGGGGCGAGGGGCCCTCGTGGTTCCTACCCTAAGAGCCGCACCGTCCGAGTCCGGTAAGACGCGGGACCACCGCTCCGGCGGTGGCTGCTTCTATGGTGGGGGCAGGACGAGACCGAAAGGCAGTCACCGTGGCTGACACCATCGCAGGCACCGCCCGGCTCCCGCGAGCCGAGCTCGGCGTGATCGGAGGCTCGGGCCTCTACGCACTGCTGGACGACGTGACCGAGGTTGCCGTGGAGACCCCGTACGGGCCGCCCAGCGACTCGCTCTTCATCGGGGAGGTGGCCGGACGCAGCGTCGCCTTCCTGCCCAGGCACGGTCGCGCGCACAGTCTGCCACCGCACCGGATCAACTACCGGGCCAACCTGTGGGCGTTGCACTCGCTGGGGGTGCGCCAGGTGCTCGGACCGTGCGCGGTGGGCGGGCTGCGCCCCGAGTACGGCCCCGGCACGCTGGTCGTCCCTGACCAGTTCGTGGACCGCACCTCCGGCCGGGTGCAGACCTACTACGACGGGCTGCCGCTGCCGGACGGCGGGGTACCCGAGGTGGTCCACGTCTCGATGGCGGACCCGTACTGCCCGGACGGCAGGCGCGCGGCGCTGGCCGCCGCCCGGGACAACGCCTGGGAGCCGGTGGACGGCGGCACCCTGGTGGTGATCGAGGGCCCGCGTTTCTCGACCAGGGCGGAGTCGCGCTGGTTCACCGCCAACGGCTGGTCGGTGGTCGGCATGACCGGCCATCCGGAGGCGGTCCTCGCCCGTGAACTCGGGCTCTGCTACACCTCGTTGGCCCTGGTCACCGACCTCGACGCAGGTGTGGAGACCGGGGAGGGGGTCACCCACGCCGAGGTGCTGGCCGTGTTCGCGCGCAACGTGGATCGGCTGCGGACCGTCCTGTTCAAGGCACTTGAGGGCCTGCCGAGCGCCCGGGACTGCATCTGCTCGCACGCGCTCGACGGCCTTGAGACCGGACTGCCGGGGACGTGAGCCCGGGCCTCGGCGGCGCCCGGCCCGACCGGTCCCACCCGGCCCCAGGTGATGGTGAGCGTGGTCGAGCCGGTCGCACCGGTGTCACCGTGACGGCCGCCCAGGACGAGCGCGACGGCAGCCCTCGATGCGGTACGCGCTCGCCCTTCGCGGCTCATCCGCGGCGGCGGGTCCGCGAGACGAGGGCCGTCACAGCGGCGGCGACGGCCGTGACGGCAAGAGCGAGCAGCCAGTTGCGCAGATAGGGCAGCGGGAGAAGGGAGGCGTTGCCGTTGTTCCGCCCGTCGCGCAGCAGGGGCGGGAGCGCCACGGCGGTGACCGCCGCCGCGACGATCAGCCAGCCGCGCAGCACCGGTCCCCGGACGAAGCCCGCCCCGAGGGCACAGAGCACCGGGACCCACAGCCCGTCATGGATCAGCAGCCCGCCGAACAGCCAGACCAGCACGTCGAGCGGATCGGTGATGTAGCTGTCGTGCAGCAGCCCGTAGACCCCGTACCCGATCAGGCCGGTCCCGGCGAGCGCGGTCACCACCCGGAACGTCCGCATCAGATCACCTCCAGCCGTGCGACCCACTTGGTTTGCAGCACACCCGGCCGGTTGGGCGCGATGATTCGTGCCGGGTAGCCGTGGTCGGCCGTCAGCACCCGGCCGTTCACCCGGAGCGCCAACAGCGTCAGCGGGTCCTGCGCGAACGCGGCGGGCATCTCCATCACCCGGTACGGCCCGTTGGCCTCCAGCGAGGTCACCCGGACCCGGGCGGTGGGCGGCGCGCCGGCCCGGGCGAGCAGGTCCCTGAGGCGGACCCCGGACCAGTGGGCGGAGGCACTCCAGCCCTCGACGCACGCGATCGGCAGCCGCGACTCGGACTGCGGAAGGGCGAGCAGCTGATCCATCGTCAGTTCGTACGGTCGTGGACCATCGATGCGCAGCCGCCAGTCCGGCGGGGTGACGGTGGTGTTCGCCTGGGCGGCCGTACGGGTGACGGGGAGACCGAGCTCGCCCAGGTCGGGGCGGCGCGGGGCGAACAGGGTGAGGCGGCGCAGCCACGGCACGGTCTGACCGGCCGTGGTGGCCGTGACCGCGACGGCCGCCACCGTCACCGCGCCGAGGAACGCCCGCCGCTGGCGCAGCCCCGGGACGCTGCCGCGCCGCCAGTGCTGCGCGATCATCGGCCCCTTGGCGGCCACGTGCACCAGCAGCCCGCCGGTGGCCACCCAGGCCAGCCAGAAGTGCGTCTGCCGGAAGGGGAACGGCCACGGGTACCACTCAAGGATGTTCAGCAGTCCGATGAACAGCTCCAGCAGCATCGTGGAGACCAGGACCGCGATGCCGAGCCGCTCCAGTGCGTGCAGCACGCTGCGAACAGGCGGCCACTCGAACAGCTTCGACTTTCTCAAACGGGGGTCGTGACTGTCGCCCAAAAGCTTATGACCGAAGAGCCGGGGGTAGACCGCCCAGAGCTTCGCCCCGAGGAGCGGGATCGCGGCGATCCCCGAGATGACGTGCAGTCCCTGGGTGACCCGGTAGCCGTTCACCGGGCGGCTTGGCAGGTGGTCGCGCAGCCAGGTCGGCGGCTGCTGGAGGACATGGCTGAGCAGCCCGGTCATGAAACAGACCACCAGTGCCGCGCCCAGCCAGCGGCCCACCACGACGGTGGTGCGCGGCTCGTGCAGCACCGACGTGAATGCGTCCTCCCGAAACGGACCTCGGCGCAGGGATTGCGGGAGGAGTGACAGCGGGAAGTCGACGTCTCGGCTCACCCGGATGGTTGTCTGAGGCTCGGCCAGCTCCCCGGGCGTGGGTCGTACTGCCCCGGCATTGGGAGGGGCCTCGGGCTTGGGTCGCACGGCGGACGGGGGTGTCGGGACTGGCGCCTTGGAGGGCGGAGCGGCTTCGGGGAGAGGTGGAGACTTGGGTGTTTCCGTGGGTTTGGATGGCTTGGCGGGCTCGGGGCCGTTGGCCTTCGGCCCATCCTCTTCGCGATCGTGAGGTTCGGGGGTTCTCGGGTCCACGCCTTAATGAGAGCGCGTGTTGGGCCTGGCGAGGGCGCTCGACGTGCTTACAGAAGTCGAACGGCGATAGTCCTGTGAGCCGAACTGCTGTGCACGTCTACTGGCGGATTCAACTCGCTCTGCCGGCCGATCCTCGTGGGGTGGCTTGCGCTGAGAAGCGATCCGCAAACCCGCCACGGGTTTCCGTTGGCCCCACTTCTGCGCTGAACAGGTGAGGGCGCGAGGAAAGGGCGGAGAGTTCCGGGTTCGTTTGGTCCCACCCCCTCGATCGGGTGAGGTTTCACCGCTGACCGCCCGTCGGAGTGGTGGCGTCGGTGGGGATCGTCGCGCGGCCGGTAGCGTGCGGTGAGCAACGCCCGCCCCGATCGCGCCCCCGACAGGACAATAGGCATCGATCAGCTCATCAGCGCGGTACGTGCCGTCGATGACGCCGGTCACGAGGTGGGCGCGGAGCTCATTGCTGGCCGTGGTGTTGGTCATGGTGGCCTCTGGCCAAGGATCTCCGGGCGCTGGACCGGAGTTCGTGCACGGGCATCGTGACCGCCGCCGCCTACCAGGGGCACCACGTTCCCGATCTCGCGGCTTGGCAGCGAAGCTGAGGACCTGTACGTCCTCGTAGCTCCTGAGGCGCTGTGTCATCTTCTCCGCTGCCGTGTCATGACGATGGCAGTCCCGATGCTCCAGCTCACTCCGTCACGGGCAGGCACTCGGCGAGCAGGTCGACGATGTCGCGCCAGGCCCGCTGCGCGTGCTGCGGGTGGTAGCCGACGCCCGGGACCACGGTCTGGTCGACCGGCGGGTGGTGGAAGGCGTGCAGGGCTCCGCCGTAGACCACGAGGCGCCAGTCGAGCCCGCGGCCTGCATCTCGGCGGTGAACGCGTCCCGTTGCGCGGGCGGCATGATCGGGTCTTCCGACCCGACCCCGGCCCACACCGGGCAGCGAATGCGCGCCGCCTCGCCCGGTCGGCCCGTGGTCAGTGCGTTGACCGTCCCGATCACCCGCAGGTCGGCGCCGTCGCGCCCGAGTTCCAGCACGATTGCGCCCCCGGTGCCGTAGCCGATGGCCCGTGGGTGGGCCCCTGTGGAGGCTCTGGTTCTGGCGGAGCACATCGACACCGATGCGAACCAGGCCGCCGGCCATCGCCACGTCATCCGGGGGTCGTCGGTTCCACGCCTCCATGAGGGCGCCTGCGGGCCGCGAAGTCGGGGTTCGGCGTGCTTACGGAAGTCGAACGGAGGCCCGCCATTGCGCCGGAGCGGCGGGCCCCGGTGGCAGGGTGAACCCGTGCCAGCCACCCGCCCGCCCGCCCGCTCCGCCACCGTGCTCGCCGTCTGCGCCCTGGTCGCGCTGGTCGCCGCCCTCGCGCTGACCGTCAGCCGGGGCGGGACGCTCGGTAACTCCCGTCCGCTGCACGGTTGGTACCTCGCCGACCTCGGCCTGTTCGCGACCGCCGTGGCCCTGTTGCGCCGAGTGCCCGCGCCGCGGGTCGCCGGACTGGTCCTGGCGGGCAGCGTGGCCGTCGCCGCCACCGGCCTGGCGGCACCGCCGCGCACCAGCGACGACGTGTACCGCTACGTCTGGGACGGCCGGGTCCAGGCCGCCGGTGTCTCGCCGTACCGGTACACGCCCGACGACTCCGCGCTCGCCCGGCTCCGGGACCCAGCGCTGTTCCCGCCGGACCCCTGCCGGGCATGGAACGAGCACCGTACCGCCTCGGGTGTCTGCACCCACATCAACCGGCCCGGCGTGCACACCATTTACCCGCCCGTCGCCGAGTTCTGGTTCCTCGGTCTGCACGCGGCCGGCGGGACCGTGCGGACCGTCCAGGTCGGCGGCGCGTTGCTCGCGGTCGCCACCACCGGGGTGCTGCTGGTCCGCCGCCGGGACTGGCGCGCGGCGCTCTGGGGATGGTTCCCCGGCATCGCGATCTGGTCCGTCAACGACGCCCATGTGGACACCCTGGGTGCGTTGCTGCTGGTCATCGCCCTCGCGCTGGCGGTCAGGCGGCGCGTCGTCGCGGCCGGGGCCGCGCTCGGCGCGGCCGTCGCCACCAAGCTGCTCCCCGGACTCGCGCTGCCCGGCGCGATGTCGGGCGTGCTCGCCCGCCGTCCGGGCCTCGGTGATCTGGTGCTGCCCGGCGCCGCGCTGGCCGCGTTCGCGCTCGCCTACCTGCCGTACGTGATGGCCTCGGGCACCAGGGTGATCGGCTACCTGCCCGGCTATCTGCGCGAGGAGGGGTACCAGGACGACGGCGGCATCGGGCGGTTCGGCCTGCTGCGGCTGCTGCTCCCGGCGGACTGGGCGCCGTACGCGGCCGCTCTGGTGCTGGCGGTGGTCGTGCTGTACGTCCTGCGGCGAGGCGACCCGGCGCGTCCGTGGAGCGGTGCGCTGCTGGTCACCGGTACCGCGCTGCTGCTGGTCGCGCCCGCGTACCCCTGGTACGGCCTGCTGGTCGTCGCGCTGGTGGCGCTCGACGGGCGCTGGGAGTGGCTGGCCGTCCCCGCAGCCGGGCAGGCGCTCTATCTCCTCCAGGGCGGCGCCCAGCAGCCCGCGTACGGCGCCGCGTTGGCCGTGGTGGTACTCGGCGCGATCGTGCGACGTGCCCGGATCAAGAAAAGTTGACGTCTCGTCAACTCGGTGCAGTGCGAAGGTGACGCGAGGAATCGTTTCGGCGGATGCGGGGCCTCCTACCGTGGTGCCTGTCCGACCTGGCAAACCCTGCCATCGAGAAGGAACACCTGATCATGCGTCTCCGCAACGCCGCGACGGCCGCCACCGCCGCTCTCCTGCTCGTGCTGACCGTGCCCGCCTCGGCCGGCGCGGCTCAGGGCGAGTTCACCTACCGGTTCATCGGCCTGGACGGCTCCCCGCAGATCGGCCGGCTGATCGACCCGCCGAGCCGAGTGTGCGTCAACCTGCCCGAGGTGGCGGATCCGAACGACTCCGAGCCCGCCGACACCCCGCGCAACCGCACGGCCTCGACCGCCACGGTCTTCAAGGACGCCGACTGCGGAGGCGACCACTTCAGCCTTCGACCGTTCACCGGCCACGCCTCCGAGCGCCTGAAGTTCCGTTCGGTGGTCTTCTCCTGAGGCCCGCCCGGAGCCGGCCGGCCTCGGCCCTCGGAGGAAGGCCGAGGCCGGGGGATCACGGACGGTCCTCAGTCACGGTGCGTCCTGGTGCGGCTGGTCCGTCAGCCGCACCAGCCCGGGCCCTCGCCCCACCAGCCACCGGAGTTGTAGTCCTCGCCGCCGAAGTAGATGCACTGTCCGGGGGCGTACAGGTAGACCGGCCCGGCGTAGGAGCTGTAGTTGCCGGCGTCCTGCTGCCGTCCGCTGCCGTCGCCGTAGGTGATGTAGGCGCCGGTGAGGGTCGGGGTGCCGACCCGGCTGTTCTTGATGGTGACCACACAGTTCTTGCCGGTCGAGCCGCTGTAGGTCAGGTAGACCGTCGAGGTGCCGCCCGGCAGGTTGAAGGAAGCGCGAGTGCCGTAGCTGGAACCGCAGACGGACTGCGGGGTGTAGTGGGCGATGGCGGCGTCGGCGGTCGCGGGGACCGCCAGCAGGCCCGCGCCGACGACCGTGGTGAGGGCCGCCAGACGGACTGACGTTCGGAAGGACATTCCGGCTCCTTGGTGTCGATCCTGCTGTCTGCAACGCTCTCCGTGCACTGTGCTCCGGGCGGTTCGCGGGACGGGACCGGCCTGTCCGGACCGGGTCCTGCCGGACCTCGGGTGCGAGACTCCCCCCAGTGCGGCCGGGTCGGGTCTCCCGGTGCGGCCGTCCTTGCAGAGCCTGCCGTGGGACGGGCCGGCCTGTCTTGTACGAAAGCGAAAGCGTGCCGCTGCCCGGTCAGAACCGGCCGGTCAGGACCGGCCGGTCAAAGTAGGCCGGTCCGGCGGGGCCGTCCGCTGCCGGGAGCAGCGCGGCGCTGGTCACCCGGCCGCGGAGTCGGTCGGTCGGCTCGGGGAGCCCGGCGCCGAGATCGCGCCAGCCGAAGAACTCCCGGGGTGAGCAGCCGACCATCCCCTTGAAGGTGCGGTCGAGGTGGGCCTGGTCGTAGAACCCGCACCGCTCGGCGATCAGTGCGCCGCACGGCCGGCCCGGGGCCTCGAACGCCTCGAGTGTGCGCTGCAGCCGGGTGATCTGGGCCACCTGCTTCGGCGGCACCCCGATCTGCGAGCGGAAGCGCAGTTCCAGCCGGCGGCGGCTCCAGCCGGTGAGATCGGTCAGCTGCTCCACCGTCGTCTGCCCGCCGGAGGCCCGCAGCGCGTTCCAGGCGCGGGCGACCGCCGGATCCCACTCCGTTCCCTCGGCCAGCCCGGCGGTGAAGAAGGCGTCGAGGATGCCGAACCGCGCCGGCCAGCCCGCTGCCCCGGCCAGGCGATCGACCAGTTCGGTCGCACCGCGGCCGATGACCTCGGAGACGTCGGTCCACCGGTTGCCGAGCTCGGCCGCCACGGGACCGAACATCCGGTACGCGCCCTGCGGGGTGAGCGAGACCGTGACTCCCCGCAGCCGGCCGTCGTGCGCCGCGATCGTCGCGGTACGCCGCAGACCGCTCACCACGGAGGTGAACCGTGCGACGGGGCCCGGCTCCACCGCGTCGACCAGGGAGATCACACCCTCGAAACCGAGCGCCAACGTGATGACGTCGGTGGGTACTTCGATGCGTCGTCGCGGCTGCGGCAGTCTCATCCGGTAGCCGCGGTAGCCGAGGACCCAGTCCCGCAGCGCGGGACCGGGACGGCCGTACACCATCGTGCACTCGCTGCCGGTGGACAGTGGTAATCGCTGGTGGTCCATTGCCATGGGCTCGTCCTCCACTCGCCGTCCTGATGTGGGCACGATGGCCCAGTGCGTCGGAAGGCGTCAACGAGATGGGTGTCAATCCCATTGCGTGAAGAGCAAGTTGAGCCTTCTTCGGAGTGAGAGCAGCCGAGTCGTGATCCGGCCGTGACGGGATGGGTCAGTGCTGCCGTGCGCGGTAGAGGTCGCGAATCAGGGCGATCTCGGCTCCGTGGTGCAGCAGTTCCTGGTTGACCCACCAGACCGTCTCGATGAAGAGGTCCTCCGGGTCGCTGCCGTACGGGTACCGGCTGAATCCGACCGTGTCGAGCGCGGCGTCGTCGGCACCGAGCAGCACCGCTCGCCAGGCCGTGGCAGCGGAGTCGAAGACCCTGATCGCCCCGGCGGCGTCCGCGGCGACCGGGTGGTCCTCCCGGGTCAGTCGGTGGCTGCCGTCGGTGTGGTCGGCGCGGAGGGCGAGCATCTCGCTGAGGTGGCTCAGGCGCCACGCGATGGTGGTGAACGGCGGCGGCGAGGGGTGCGGGCTGTCTGCCGAGTCGCGTCCCCAGCCGCCCGCACCGACCAGGAAGGCCGCGCTCGGCCCGGGCCCGTCCACACGCCGGCGGATCGACCAGCAGCCTGGTGCCGGCTCCCAGCGGTACTCCTCGTCGGTCATGGGTGCGACGTCGACGTCCACGCCGTTGCCACTGTCCGAGACCGGGCCCGCCATCCGGTCGGTGAGGCGCTTGCGGGCGAAGTCGAACTGCTCCAGCAGTGGGACCAGTCGAGGTGGCGTGGTCAACTAACCCTCCTGTGCTCAGCCGGCCGGCGGGGAAGGCGGCTTGCCCTCGCCGGACCGACCCTGCCACAGCCGGCCGGCGACCGCACTCGGATTCCCGCGTTACTCAGACCGGCAGCAGCCGGGCGATGAGTTCGCCCAGGCGGCGGGCGTTGCGGCAGGAGTGCATCTCGACGAGTCCGGCGTACGCGTGAGCGGCGGAGTCGCCGGTGGCCCAGAGCTCGGTCTGCTCGGGGTTGAGCCAGTAGACCCGGCGGGCGCGTTCCGAAATCCGCTTCAGGGCGGGCAGGTTGGGATCGCGGCCGTTGTTGCGGGCGTCGCCGAGGACGAGGACGCAGGTGCGCGGACCGAGCGCGTCCGGATAGTGGTCGGCGAACTCGCCCAGTGCGGCGCCGTAGTCGCTGTTGCCGTGGAAGCCGACCACCTTGGCCTCGGTGAGGATGCGCCGGCTGAGCGCGGCCGGGTCGGCGGAGCCCGCGGAGACCAGCCGGGTCACCTCGTCGGTGCGGTTGACGAAGGCGAAGACGCGGACCTTGCTGAACTGGTCGCGCATCGCCTGCACCAGCAGCATGGTGAAGTCCGCGAAGCCCGCCACCGAGCCGGACACGTCGCACAGCAGCACGATCTCGGGCCGGCCGGGGCGACGCCGGCGGTAGGCCGGACGCAGCGGTACGCCGCCGGTGGAGAGCGAGCACCGAAGGGTGCGGCGCAGGTCGATCCGGCCGCCGCTCGCCTTGCGGCGGCGGGCGGCCAGCCGGGTGGCGAGCTTGCGGGCCAGCGGCTGTACCGTGCGGCGCAGTTCGGCCAGTTGGTCGCGGCCCGCGAACAGGAAGTCGACCTGGTCGGTGCTGGGTGCCACGGCGCGCCGGGCGACCTGGTCGGTGCCGCGCAGTTCGGCGACGCGCCGCCGGGCCTCGGTGCCCACCAGACCGCGGAAGCCCTGGATCCGGCGGCGGATCCCGTCCGCGTCCAGCCGGTCGGTGAACCCGGGCGGCTGTCCGGCACGGAGGGCGGCGAGCACCCGGGCCAGCAGGGTCTCCGGCTGCAACCGGCTGAGGGTCTGGTACGCGGACCAGCCCTGGGCGGTGGGGCCGGAGCCGTACCTGCCGAGGGTGTTCACCGCCTCGCCCGCAAGCCGGGTGAGGGCCGCGCGGTCGTCGGCGGCCAGTGCCTCGGCCAGCCGCTCCCTCAGGTCGTCCAGGACGGCCCGGTCGGCGGGGTTGACGGGACTGACCGGGCTGACGGGGTTGACGGGCTCGGCGGTGGCGGGCCCGGCCGGTCCGGGGTCCGCGCTCCGGCGGGCGGCCTCCGGGGTGCCGACGCCGAGCGGGAAGTAGAGGTCGAAGGTGGCGTCGAACACGGCGCGTTGGCCGTCGGTGCGCAGCAGTGCGGCGGCGAGCCCTTCGCGGATGTACGTGCGGTCGGTGAGGCCGAGCACGGCGAGCACGGAGGCGGCGTCCACACTCTCGCCGGGGCCGATCCGCAGGCCGTGGCCGCGCAGTGCCTGGACGAACCCGGTCAGCCGCTCGGGCAGGGCGTTCACCGGCTCGGCGGCGTCGGCCGCGCCCTGGTCGGCCTCGCTCACTTTGGCCTCGCTCATGTCAACGTCAGCTGACGGGAGGCCTTCAGCACGTCGTCCTGGTGCTTGAGGATCACACCGAGGCTGTCGCGGACCACCGTCTCGTCCAAGGTGTCGGCGCCGAGTGCGAGCAGGGTCCGGGCCCAGTCGATGGTCTCCGCCACCGACGGCGACTTGCGCAGTTCCATCGCCCGCAGCGCGCCGACCACCTTGACCAGCGATTCGGCGAGCACCTCGTCCAGGCCGGGCACCTTCAGCCGGACGATCCGCTGTTCCAACCGGGCGTCGGGGAAATCGAGATGCAGGAACAGGCAGCGGCGGCGCAGCGCTTCGGAGAGCTCGCGGGTCGCGTTCGAGGTGAGCAGCACGAACGGGCGGCGGGTGGCGGTGATCGTGCCCAGTTCGGGCACGGTGACCTGGAAGTCGCTCAGCACCTCCAGCAGCAGGCCCTCGACCTCGACATCGGCCTTGTCGGTCTCGTCGATCAGCAGCACGGTCGGCTCGCTGCCGCGGATCGCGGTGAGCAGCGGCCGGGTGAGCAGGAACTCCTCGCCGAAGATGTCGGTGCGGGCCGCCTCCCAGGTCTCGTCCCGCCCGGCGGTGATCCGCAGCAGCTGCTTGGCGTGGTTCCACTCGTACAGCGCGCGGGACTCGTCGATGCCCTCGTAGCACTGCAGCCGGACCAGTCTCGCGCCGCCGACCCGGGCGACCGCCTTCGCCAGTTCGGTCTTGCCGACCCCGGCCGGGCCCTCCACCAGCAGCGGTTTGCCGAGCCGGTCGGCCAGGAAGACCGTGGTGGCGACCGCCGGCGAGGCCAGATAACCCGCCTCGGCCAGCTTCGCGGACACATCGTCAACCGAGGTGAAGAACCCGGTTCCGGTCGGCTGCGCGCCGTCGTCGCTCATTTCGCCAACTCCCCTTCGCCCAGCGTCGTACCGAGTACCTTACTGGTCGGTCACTTGGCTGGTTCGAGTCGCGGGACCGCTCGGGGAGGGGCAGTGGGCGGACCGCATCCGGGGACGACGGGTGACCTGCGCGGGGTGAGCCCGGCGGTAGGGTGGGTGCCACGGCACCACGGCGGGCCCTCGCAGAGAGCGGACGAACCGGTGAACTCCCAGCAGGCGCGAGCCACCAGCGGCTACTTCCCCGACAGCGGCGACCCGCGCTACCGCGTCCGGCGGTACGAGCTGAAGCTCGACTACCGGCCGGAGGGCAACCGGCTCGTCGGCAGCGCCCGGATCGAAGCCGTCGCCGCCCCGGGACCGGACCGGCTGGGGGAGTTCGCGTTGGACCTGGCCGGTCTGAGGGTCGGGCGGGTCCGGGTGGACGGACGGGCGGCGCAGCACACCCATCGCGGGGGCAGACTGCGGATACGTCCGGCCGTGCCCCCGGCGCCGGGCGCCGAGTTCACCGTCGAGGTGCGGTGGTCCGGCAAGCCCCAGCCGGTCCGCAGCCCGTGGGGCGGGATCGGCTGGGAGGAGACCGAGGACGGCGCCCTGGTGGCCGCTCAGCCGGTCGGTGCGCCGTCCTGGTTCCCGTGCAACGACCGGCCCTCGGACAAGGCCGCGTACCTGATCTCGCTGACCGTGCCGTCCGGGTACACGGTGGTACTCGGCGGGCGCCTGCTGGCGCGCGCCGCGCACGCGTCCACCACCACCTGGGTCTACGAGCAGCCGGCCCCGACGCCCAGCTATCTGGTCGGGCTGTCGATCGGCTCGTACCGGGCGGTGCGGCTGGACGAGAGCCCCGCCGCCGTGCCGCAGCTCGGGTACGTCCCGGCCCGCCTGGCAGCGCGCTTCGAGAGCGACTTCGGGCGGCAGCCCGAGATGATGCGGTTGTTCCAGGAGCTGTTCGGCCCCTACCCGTTCGGCGAGTACACGGTGGTGGTGGTCGATGAGGAGCTGGACGTGCCCGTCGAGGCCCAGGGGCTCGCCACCTTCGGGGTCAACCACCTGGACGGCGCGCGCGGCTGGGAACGGCTGGTCGCCCACGAGCTGGCCCACCAGTGGTTCGGCAACAGCGTCACCGTCGCCGACTGGCAGCACATCTGGCTGAACGAGGGCTTCGCCAAGTACGCCGAGTGGCTCTGGTCGGAGCGCTCCGGCGGCCCCGCCGCCCACACCCTCGCCGAGGCCGCACACCGCCAACTCTCGTCCCTGCCACAGGATCTGGTCCTCGCCGACCCGGGCCGCCGGCTGATGTTCGACGACCGCGTCTACCAGCGTGGTGGCCTCACCGTCCACGCCCTGCGCCGCGTCCTGGGCGACGACACCTTCTTCCGGCTGCTGCGCGACTGGACCGACACCCACCGCCACTCGACCGTCACCACCGCCGACTTCACCGCCGCCGCCACCCGCTGGGCCGGCCGCCCACTGGACGACTTCTTCACGGCCTGGCTGACCGAACCGGCACTCCCGCCCCTGCCGGGTGGCGACTGACGGGCCCGGGCCGCCGGTGAGGAGTTCAGGCCGGGTGTTCCGCCGTCAACCGGTGACCTCGACGGTGACGGTGTAGCTGCCCTGCCCCGGTGGGCAGCGCATCGCCTCGCCGCAGCTGCGCCGCCCGGCGGTGACCTTCGCACTGCCCGGCCGCCGGGCGACGAAGTCGGCCGCGGCCACGCCGCAGCCGCCGCCGGGCTCGCAGGCCCCCGTGGGTGTGCTCCCGCCGGAGACGGCCGCGAGCACCTGGGAGTCGGAACTGGCCGGGATCGACCAGTAGGTGCTGTGCAGCCGGACCAGCACGGCCGTGCCGGTGCCCACCCGGACCGTGCTGCCCGCGGCGTGCTCGTCGAGGAGGACCGACCCGTGCGGGGCCGTACCCGGAGCGGAGGCCGTCGGGGAAGCTGTCGTGGATGCCGGGGCGGACGCCGGGTCGGATGGTGTAGCTGACGCCGGGCCCGGGGCGGACGGCGACGATGGCGATGACGGCCCGGCGGAGGCCGGGCGGCCGCCGGTCGTCGAGCAGCCGCCGACGGCCAGGGCGGTGCTGAGCAGTGCGCCGAGGATGTGCGCGGTACGCCGGTGAACCGTTCGAGGATTCACGGTCCCTCCTGTCGTGGTCTCCCCTTGGACGGCCGCGGGGGCGAGCCGGTTCCGGCCCGCCCCCGCAGTGGGAGTGACGTTACGTCAGGAGACGGTCACGTCGTCGTAGTAGGTGTAGGTCGCGTCGCCCGGGTAGTTGTCGTCCTTGTTGGTGAGGGTGAGGGTGTAGCTGTGGCCCGCGGTGAGGGAGCCGGTGGCCTGCTTCCAGCCCGAGCCCAGGGTGCAGGTCTTGGCCAGGACGGTCTTGCTGGTCCCGGTGGTGTTGTCCTTGAGGGTCGCTGTCGCCCAGTCGTAGGTCACCGTGTCGTCGCAGGTGACGTCGTACCAGAAGGAGACCTTGCTGCTGCCGGCCGGCGCGGTGAAGGTCTGGGCGATCGAGGAGGTGGTGGTCGGGTTGGCCGAGCCGAGCATCGCGCCGTAGCCGCCGCTGTGCGCGGCGGAGGCGGAGGCACTGGTGACGCCGCTCGCGCTCCAGCCGCTCAGGCTGCCGGTCTCGAACCCGCCGTTGGTGATGGTGCCGCCACCGCCGCCGGAGCCGGAGACGGACCAGGAGAAGGTCGCGCTACCGGAGGCGCCGGTGCCGTCCTTGGCGGTGACCGTCACCGAGGAGGTGCCTGCGGTGGTCGGGGTGCCGGAGATCAGTCCCGAGGAGCTGATCGACAGGCCGGCCGGCAGGCCGGTGGCAGAGTAGGTCAGCGTCTGGCCGGAGGCCGAGTCGGTAGCGCTGATCTGCAGGCTGACCGCGGTGCCGACGGTGCCGCTCTGGCTGCCCGGGTTGGTCACCGTGACGGTGTTCTGGCCGGTGCCGCCGCCCACGATCGGGTGCGAGATGGCGCAGGAGTTGGTGTCGTTGGACCAGCTGGCCTGCTCGGCGAAGGTGCCGGTGCCCATGGTCACCATGGCCGCGCCGCCCGCCGTGCCGGGGCTGAGCCAGGCGCACTCGTCCGAGTTCTCCTGGCCGTTGTAGGAGCTGCCGGCCTGCTGGTTGGTCCAGCCGCCCGCCGGGAACTGGTCGGACATCGTCTCGTGCCACTCGTGGCCGAGGGTCATCGTCCAGCCGTCCAGGGCGCCGGGCGAGTTGACGAAGCCGACACCGCAGCCCGCGCCGGAGTCCATGTTGTAGGGCTGGTTGGAGAACGCCAGATCGCCGTAGGGCGAGCTGACCGCGCCGCCGGTGAGCGAGCTGTCACCGGTGTAGTCGTGCCAGGCACAGTACTGGTTCTGGTAGTTGTCCGGGTTGGTGCCGTGCGGCGAGAGGATCACGTAGTAGGCGTCCCGGTTGGCCGCCGCCGTGGTGTTGCCGAAGTGGCCGGCTGCCTTGACGGCCTCCTGGCCCAGCTGGTTGCCGCTGGCCGCGCTCGGCGAGGAGCCGGAGTTGTCGTACCAGACGCCGGCCAGCACGCCGCCGCTCTGGTAGGGGACGAAGCTGGCGTTCGAGGGGCAACTGGTCGCGCCCGCCGAGACGTTGGGGCCGTCACACCACTGCGTCAGGTCGGCCGACCACAGCTCGTTGCCGGTGCCGATGTCCTTGAACATCTCCTGGGCGACCGGTGCGCCGCCCTGCGCGTCACCGGAGAAGGTCAGGTCGCCGTTGCCGTTGGTGCTCTGCGTACCCCACTGGGTGCCGTAGAAGACCAGGTAGACCTTGGCGTGGCCGTCCAGGACACCGACGCCGTTGGTGCCGCCGCCGTACGACAGCGTCTCCGGGCCGGTCGCGACGTGCGGTGACGGCTGGGCAGCGGCCCAGGCCTTCATCTTGGCGTTCTGCTGGATGGTCGGCACCACACCGTGCCGGTAGTCGTGCCCGTACGCGGGGCTGTACGGGTTGGCGACGGATCGGGTCCGGTTCTGCTGCGCGTCCGGCGCGGCCGCCGCCTGGGGTGCGGTGGCGGCGATCAGGGCGCCGGTGACGAGGGACAGTGCGGCGAGGCCGGTCAGGGCGGCTCTGGCCGCGCCGCGGCTGTGGGGGTTGCCCATGTGCGGGGGATCCTCTCTCCTGCAGGTCGCCCGGGCGCCGGTCGGCGGCGGGCGGTCGGGGCTGCGTGGGACAGGTGGCGGGGCGCACTGGTCGGACGGTAGCCCGGTGACCGGGCCGGACGCCGGAGGTGTCGCACGGCAGGGCGGGAGAGCGAAAGGTCACGCGGTGTCTGCGCAGCGGAGGATCCTGGCAGCCGAGGAACTCGGGACACGGCGTAGCGGTCCGCTTGGGGCTCTCGTCCTGTTCCGGCGGTGGGGCGGTGGAACCAACCGTGGTGGATCGCACGGTGTCTGACGATCTGACAGGTTGTGCGCCTCGCTGTCGTGAAGCAAAGCACCGCCGGGGAAGGCGGGTCAACGGAGTCGGCGTGGAGCTGACGCGCTTTTTACCTCCCGACCGATCGATCGGGAGGTTAGGTGTTCGGGATCGTGTGCGATGCATTCATGGACGTCAGAGGGCTGCGGCTGCCCTCGGCACCGCGAGGGCCCGCCCGGCCGCAAGGGCGGGCGAGGTGGTGCGAGGCGCAGGGTGCACGCGACCGCCGCGGTGGCCAGAGCCACCGCGGCGGGATCGGATGGGGTCGAAAGCTGTGCTTCCGGGTATCTCTTGACTCATCGTGAGCCGCTGCGGCGGCTCAACTCAGCGGCCACACCGGCAGCACCGTCCGCTTCCAGGTGCTGTTGGCCACCGTGGCGAAGGAGGCGTACCAGGCGACCAGCGCGGTGATCAGGCCGACCCATCCGCCGATCCTGATCCAGTCGGTCGACTGCGCGAACGCGCCGATGGTGAGGAACAGGAAGGTGAGGCTCAGGGTGGCGAAGACGCCGAGCACGGCGCCGTTGGTGCGCAGTGCGGCCATCGTCATGTAGACGGTGAAGATGGTCCATGCCAGCAGGAACAGGCCGGTCGCCTGGTACAGCTGCGGCTCCTGCATCAGGTGCGGCACCACTCCGCCGACGTACCCCCAGTACGCGAGCCAGAAGGCCCCGAGGGAGGCGAACGCGGTGGCGGCGAAGGTGTTGCCCCGGCGGAACTCCCACATCCCGGCGAGCACCTGCACGATGCCGCCGTAGAAGAAGGCCAGCGGCAGCACCACGTAGCCGACCGCCCCGTTGATCAGTCCGGCGTTGAACCAGCTGAGCACGAAGGTGGTCATGGCCAGGGCCGCCAGGCCCAGCGCGCCCGGATCCGCCGTGGCGGGGGCAGTCGGGGCGGGTGCGGCGACCGGCGCGGCGGCGGGCTGCGAACCCGATCGGTCGGCGTCTGCCACGATGACTCCTTTCCGCGGCGCGGGCGTCCGCCGCCCGGTCGGGCCGTCGGGCCGGAGCGGACTGGGACGGATGCGGCGCCGAGGGTTGCCCGGAGGCCCGGCTGCGGTGTCCATCGGAGGTGGTGGACGCCGACCTGACCACCATCTTTCAGGGTAGATCGGGCAAAAGGATCGGCAAGGCGGCCACGGACGCTCGTTCCGGCCGCAGGGCCGGGGAGAATCCGCCATTCCGCCGGGAACGGAGAGCCGCGCCGAACAGAGGAGGCCAGCATGGGCGGGGACAGGACAAGACGTGTCGGCGTCGCCCTGCGGCGACGGCCCGTTCCGTCGGAAGGGGAACATGCCATGCTCGGCCTGAACAAGGTTCTGGGGACGGCAACCGCGGCCCTGGCGCTCGCTGTTGTCCCGGCCCTGTCCGCCGCCGCCGCGCCCGTCGTCGGATCGACGGACACCCGGCTCGCGGGCTGTATCACCTGGCTTGACAGCGCCGGTCCCGGCGGAGCCGGTCGCGGCCACGCGAAGTGCCAGGGGATGGGCGTCTACGTCAGGGCCACCGTGCACTGTGCGGACGGCAGTTCGTCCACCAGCGGCTGGCGGTGGGAGTACAACAAGGCGGAGTGCCCCTACTCCGTGAAGGCGCGCGGCGTCACGTACCAGACCAGGAGTTGACTTCCGTTCCCCGCCCTAATGGACGGGGATCCCTACCACGGTCGTCTGACCGTCTCGGTGGGTTCCTGCTTCTTCGCGCTGTGCCGGTACGAGTACCGGTCTTACCTGCGCTCCACAGGCTGTCACCGCCAGTCCGGCGGCTTTGGCGACGTTGACCGCCGCGTTGACGTCCCGGTCCAGGACGGCCCCGCACGTCCACTTCCGGACGTTGAGCGGCTTGGGACCGTTCTGGACACCGCAGGTCGAGCAGACCTGTGAGGTGGGCTCGAAGCGGCCGATCCGGTGGAAGGCGCGCCCGTACCGGGATGCCTTGTACTCCAGCATGGCCACGAACCGCGACCATCCCGCGTCGTGCACGGACTTCGCCAGGCGCGTTCGGGCGAGCGCCTTCACCGCCAGGTCTTCCACGGCGACCGCTTGGTTCTCGCGGAGCAGCCTGGTGGACAGCTGGTGGTGGAACTCGCCGCGCGCATCCGCCACCCGCGCGTGAGCGCGGGCGACCTTGATGCGGGCCCTGTCCCGGTTCTTGCTTCCCTCGGCCTTGCGGCTCAGGGCTTGCTGTGCCTTCTTGAGGCGCTTCTCGGCGCGGCGCAGAAACCTCGGGCTGTCGATCTTTCGACCGTCCGAGAGGACTGCGAAGTGGGTCAGCCCGAGGTCGATGCCGACCACGGCGTCCGTCTCGGGCATTCGGGTCAGGTCGTCGGCCGGGTCGGTCTCCACCACGAACGAGGCGAAGAAGCGTCCGGCGGCGTCCTTGACCACGGTCACCGTGGAGGGCGCCGACGGCAGCTGCCGGGACCACTTCACCCGCGCATCGCCGATCTTCGGCAGTGACAGGTCGCCGCCGGTGGTGATCGACCAGCGGGCGTTCGCGGTGAACCGGATCGCCTGCCGGTGATCCTTGCGGGACTTGAACCGGGGTGCTCCTGTGCGCGGGCGTTTGCCCTTGAGTTCGTCGAAGAAGTTCCGGTAGGCCGTGTCCAGGTCCCGCAGGGACTGTTGCAGTACCACGGCGGACACCTCACCGAGCCAGGCCCGCTCCGGTGCCTTCTTCGCCTCCGTAAATGCCTTCGACAGCGCCCCGGACGGGACGAACGGCAGCCCAGCCATGCGGGCGTCCTCACGGGCGCGCAATGCGTCGTTGAACACGACGCCGGCGCACCCGAACGCCCTTGCCAGCGAAGCACGCTGAGGCCCGTTCGGGTACAGGCGGAAGCTGTACCCGAGCTGCATAATGCCGCACCGTACATGTTGGTTCATGGCTGAGTACAGAATGTTTGTACTGGTCGGCACTGTGCTTTCATGCTGCACGCGCATTTGGTTTTCGTGACGAAGTACTGACACAAGGTGTTCGCCGACCGGCACCTGACGCGCATGGAAGAGATCATGCGAAGCGTCCGCCAGGACTTCGAGGTGGCGCTGGTCGAGTTCAACGGTGAGAACAACCACGTCCACCTACTGGAGAATTTCCCGCCGGAGGTCGCCCGGTCGAAGCTGGTCAACAGCCTCAAGGGCGTCAGCTCCCGCCGGATGCGACAGGAGTTCCCCGACCTCATCGAGCACCATTGGCGGGCACAGCGCCTGTGGTCCAGCTCGCACTTCGCCGGATCGGTCGGCGGTGCACCGCTGTCGACAGTCCGCCAGCACATCGAACAGCAGCACCCGCCAGCCTGACCGCCTTCGGCGGGCCACCGTCAACAGTGCGGGAAGGTGCACACCCGTACACATGTCACCACAGGGTTCACAATCGCTTCACCACCAGGCTGAAGCCCGGTGCACTGCGATTGGAGCTGGTAGCGCCGCTGCCGGACGACCGTTCACGGTGGGCGTGATCGCCGTGGTCGCGGGCGAGCGCCAGGAAGCACCGGCCGTGCGAGGTCCAGCGCTCCCGCTCGACCAGGCCCGCGTGCGCCGCCCGGCGCACGGTCGCCTCGGCACCGAGCCGTGCCCACCGGAAAGGCGGACCGCAGCGGCCGTCGGGGCCCTGCACCTGTACGGTCAGCCGTTCGTCCACCGCCGCCGGCTCCACCTCAACCAGCAACCGGCCGTCGGGCGAGAGGAGTTGGGAGACCCGGTGGAGCAGCGCGTCCGGGTCCCCGCCGATCCCGAGGTTGCCGTCGGCGAGCAGGACCGTGCCCCATCGCCCCTCGGCGGGCAGCCGGTCGAACAGCGAACGGCAGAGCGCCGGACCGCCCAGGTGCTGGGTCCGGGCCACCGCCGTCAGCGTCACGTCCACCCCCATCGCGGGCACACCCAGTGCCAGCAGCTCCGCGACCAGGCGACCGGGGCCGCAGCCCAGATCGAGCACCGGGGTGCCGAGCCGGACGCAGCGCCGCAGCAGTTCGTGATCGGCCCCGGCGGCGGGCGCGCACCAGCGCTCGACGTCCAGCCGCAGCCGCCCGCCGTCCGAGCGGCGCAGCCAGAGCGGGCCCCGCCCGGACGAGATCGCCTCGGCGAACGGGTCGTCGACCCACGGCCGGGTGGCGGTCACCGGTCCGCTCCGCCGTGCTCCGGCGCCGAGCGCTCGCCCAGCGCGCCCGCGACCGACCGCCAGGAGCAGGCGAACTGCCCGCCCGGCCGGAGCGCGGCGACCTCGGCTGCGTCCCGGACGCCGTCCACGTCGGTCAGCGGCGGCAGGTGGCGGACGGTCAGACCGCTCAGCCGGGCCAACAGGACCGCGCCGGTCCGATCGCAGGACATCGGCACCCCCGCCAGCAGCCGGCGGGCCAGCTCGGCCGTCGGCCGGGCCAGGCCGAGCGCCCAGAAGCCGCCGTCCGTCGCGGGGCCGTACCAGGCGTCCACCCCGCTCCGCCGCGCGGCGGACAGCGGTTCGGCGAGCATCCGCGCGGTGAGCTGCGGGGTGTCCATGCCCACCAGCAGCGCGGGCGCACCGGGTGCGGCGTGCGCGAAGGCCGCCGCCAGCCGTACGTCCAGGCCGCCCGGCGACTGCGGGACCACCTCCCAGCCGGGCGGCAGCCAGCGGCCCGGGACGCCGTCCAGGACCAGCACCCGCCGTCCGGCCGGGACGGTCGACAGCGTGCGCAGGGTGTCCGAGAGCGCGGCCTCGGCCAGTGCGGCGGCCTGTTCGGGGGTGCACGGCGGGGTGAGCCGGGTCTTCACCCGGCCGGGGAGCGGCTCCTTGGCGATCACCAGCAGGGTCGGCGGCGGAGCGGCGAGCACGGCCCGCATGTCCCGGACCGCCTGACGGGTGCCGCGCAGGGTGCCGGTCACCTTGGAGCGGCCCGCGCGCGGGCGGTACTCCACCGGACGTTCGGCGATGCGCATCCCCGCCGCCGCCGCGGCGAGCACCATCTCCAGCGGATAGCCGGAGCGCCGGTCGCCGAGTCCCAGGGCCAGCAGGCGTTCGCGCCGGGCCGCGCGCATCGGGCCGAGATCGTGCAACGGGGCCCCGGTGCGGGCCCGCAGCCGCCGGGCCAGCTCGGCGTTGGCCAGCCGGGCGTGCAGCGGCCAGGCCCGGGCGGAGGTCGGACGGCGCCGTCCGAGCACCAGGTCCGCCGAACCGGCCAGCACCGGCCCGGTCAGCCGCGGGAGCTCGGCCGGATCCAGCGAGCCGTCGCAGTCGAGGAAGCAGACGAGTTCGGCGCCGGCCGCCAGCAGACCGGCGTGGCAGGCCGCGCCGAAGCCCCGGCGCGGCTCGTGGACGACCGTCGCGCCCATCGAACGGGCCAGCTCGGCGGAACCGTCCGTGGAACCGTTGTCCACGACGATCGCGCGCCAGCCGGACGGGATCCGGTCGAGCACCCAGGGCAGCGCCGCGGCCTCGTCCAGGCAGGGCAGCACGACGTCGACGGAGGCCGGTGGGGGAGGAGTGGTCACCCGGCTGACGCTACCCGGCGCGGGCCGGGCGGCAGCGGCTGTGCGACCTTACGGAAGTCGTACGGAGCAGTGCGCGGCGGCCGGTCCGGGCGGCGGGTTTCCTATCCTCGAAGGCGTGACAGACAACCCCGCCACCCCGGCGGCACCCGTAACCGCGCCTGTGCCCGCGACCGCGCCGAACGGCCGGGAAGCCGGCACGGGCACACCCGCGAGCGGAGCGGCCGCCCGGCCCGCGCGGATCCTGGTGGTCGACGACGACCCCACCGTGGCCGAGGTGGTCGCTGGCTACCTGACCAGGGCCGGCCACCGGGTGGAGCGCGCCGCCGACGGTCACGCGGCGCTGGCCGCGGTGGCGGCGGCCCCGCCGGACCTGATCGTGCTGGACCTGATGCTCCCCGGCATCGACGGCCTGGAGGTCTGCCGTCGGCTGCGCGCGAGCGGCCACGGCACCGAACTGCCGGTGGTGATGCTCACCGCCAAGGGCGACGAGGCCGACCGCATCCTCGGCCTGGAACTCGGCGCGGACGACTACGTCACCAAGCCGTTCAGCCCGCGTGAACTCACCCTGCGGGTGCAGTCCGTGCTGCGCCGCTCCCGGGCCGCCGCCGCGCCCGCGAACTCCGCGGGACTGCTGACGGCGGGGGATCTGTCGCTCGACCCGCAGGCTAGACGGGCCCACCGGGCCGGACGTGAACTCTCGCTCACCCTGCGGGAGTTCGACCTGCTGGCGTTCATGATCCGGCACCCGGCGACCGCATTCGGCCGGGAGGAGCTGATGCAGCGGGTCTGGGGCTGGGACTTCGGCGACCTGTCCACCGTCACCGTCCACGTCCGCCGGCTGCGGGAGAAGATCGAGGACGACCCGGCGGCACCCCGCCTGATCAACACCGTCTGGGGCGTCGGCTACCGCTTCGACCCGGCCGGGGCGAGTGGGGGAGTGGAGGAGTCGTGAAGGACCTGCTGCTGATCGCCGCCTACGCCGCCCTCGGCGCGGGCGCCGCCGGACTGCTCGGCTGGCCGGCGGTCCGCCTGCTGCGCCGCCGCTCGCTGGCGCTCTCGCTGTTCTGCGTGGCCGTGGTGACGGTGCTCGCGATGACTGCCGGGACGCTGGCGGTGGCACAGGCGATGTTCCTCTCCGAGCACGACCTCGGTGTGGTGATCACGGTGCTGTGCATGGCGGCCGCGGTCTCACTGGGCACCGCCGCGCTGCTCGGCCGCCAGGTGGTCGCGGGCAGCCGGGCGCTGGCCCGGGCGGCGCGCACCGTCGGCAGCGACGACGGCTTCGCCGCGCCCGCGCAGCCGCTCGGCTCCGAACTCGCCGAGCTGAGCGCGGAACTGGCCGCCACCAGTGCGAGGCTCGCCGAATCCCGCAGGCGGGAGCAGGCGTTGGAGCACTCCCGGCGGGAGCTGATCGCGTGGATCTCGCACGATCTGCGGACGCCGCTCGCCGGACTGCGGGCGATGGCCGAGGCGTTGGAGGACGGCGTGGCGGAGGACCCGCCCCGCTACCTCACCGGGATCCGCACCGAGGTGGACCGGCTCACCGGCATGGTGGACGACCTGTTCGAACTCTCCCGGATCCAGGCCGGTGCGCTGACCCTCTCGCTCGCCCGGGTCTCGGTCTACGACCTGGTAGGTGACGCGATCGCGGGCGCCCACCCGCTGGCGCGGCAGCGCGGGGTGCGGCTGGAGGGCGGCCGGGTGGAGGCCGAGCCGGTGGAGGTGGACGGCCGGGAGATCACCCGGGTGCTGGACAACCTGCTGGTGAACGCCATCCGCGCCACTCCGGCGGACGGGGTGGTCGCGGTGGCGGCCCGCCGTGAGGCCGACGAGGTGGTGCTCTCGGTCACCGACGGCTGCGGCGGCATCCCCGAACAGGACCTGCCGAGGGTCTTCGACACCGGCTGGCGCGGCGTCAGCGCCCGTACGCCGCGCTCCGCCGACGGCTCCCGTCCCGAGCACGGCGACAGCGGCGCGGGCCTGGGGCTGGCGATCGTGCGCGGCATCGTCGAGGCCCATGCGGGCCGGGCGAGCGTACACAACGTCAGCGGCGGCTGCTGCTTCGAGATCACGCTCCCGAGTGCCGCCGGGGGGCGCTGAGCCGGAGCACTGCGGATCACCGGCCTGAACCGTTGCGGTCGCCGGGTGCCGCCCCTCTTGGGGCCTTTGCCAGTCTTTTCAACTGTTTTAACGACCCTTGAAGGCGGTGGCGCTACCGTTCCCGTGGGCGGTACGGCACCGCCCCGAGAGCGGGGGAGAAACCGTCATGCAGGCAGTGGTCAAGGGCAGCACGATGCCGGTACTGGAGATCCAGCTGGAGGCCGGGGAGAAGGTGATCTCCCACCACGGCGAGCTGTCCTGGATGTCCGCGAACATGCACATGTCGCAGACCACCAACACCGGCGGCCCCGGCGGTGGCGGTCTGCTGAACACGCTCAAGCGCGCGGTCAGCGGCGGCGGCATCTTCCTGACCCAGTACGAGGCGCAGAACGGCCCCGCCATGGTGGCCTTCGCCGCCAAGGTCCCGGGCCACATCCTGCCGGTGGACATCGCCCCTGACCGGAGCGTCATGGTGCACCGGCACGGCTGGATCTGCGGCACCCCCGGGATCACCCCGACGGTCGCGCTGCAGCAGTCCTTCCGGGGCGGCTTGTGGGGCGGCGAGGGCTTCGTGCTGCAGAAGCTGCAGGGCCAGGGCCGCGCCTGGATCGAGCTCTCCGGCGAGCTCACCGAGTACACCCTCGCGCCGGGCCAGACCATGCTGGTCCACCCCGGGCACGTCGGGATGTTCGACGAGTCCGTGCAGTTCACCATCACCAGGGTGCCGGGCATCGCGAACAAGATCTTCGGTGGTGACGGCCTCTTCCTGGTCGCGCTGACCGGTCCGGGCCGGATCTGGCTGCAGAGCATGCCGCTGTCCGGCCTCGCACACGCCCTTGAGCCGTACCTGGCCCGGGACGGCGCCGTGGCCAGTGCCGAGGGTGCCGGTATCGGCGGCATCGTCGGCGGCATGCTGCGCGGCTGACGTGGTGTCTCGGGGGCGCCCCCGCTGTGGCGGGCGCCCCCGAGAACCGTCGGTCAGTGGTGGTCCGCCGGCGTCAGCGGTGGCTCTGGAACTGCACCACCTGCTGGTAGGTCGGCCGGTTCTGCCAGGTGGTCTTGCCGTCGGTCACCCCGCCGAGCGGGCGCTGGATGATCGAGTCGGCGCACCACTGGTCGCCCGCCGAGCAGTCTCCGTCACCGGGGTAGACCTGGGCCGGGGTCTGGGCCAGCGCGCTCTTGAGGGTGCTGAGCAGCACCGTCCGGCAGGCCGCCAGGTCCCCGCCCCCGCAGTACGGCTGGGCCAGCGGGCCCGCCACCTGGTCGCCGAGGACGTGCCGCAGGTCCTTGTCGAGGTAGCTCCACCACCCGTACTGGAATGACGAACCCTTGTGCGGGATGGACTCGTTGGCGCTCACCCCGCCGCTGGTGGCGCCGGTCTGCCCGCCCGAGGGGGACTCGTTGATCTGCACGGCCCCGGGCAGCGCGGTGAACAGCCCGTCCCCGAGCCCGGGCCGGAACACCCCGTCGGCCAGCAGCGGCCACCACGCGTCCATGGTGCGGATGGCGTCCGCGTCGGCGTAGCTGTGGCTGCCCGCCGAAGTCTCCTTCCGCTGCCCGCCGCCTGCCCGCCAGTTGGCCAGCTTCTGTACGGCGTCCGCCAGCGCGGGGTCGGTCACCGGTGCGCTGCCGATCACCCGCAGCAGGTCCGGCAGTACGTCCTCCACCCGCAGGTCGGTCAGCGCCGCGCTCTCCATCGCCTGGGTCAGCGCCACCCTGGAGACCTTGTTACCGCTGCTGACGAGGGACTTCACCCGGGCGTCCAGCAGGTTGGCCCGGTGCACCGAGCCGTTTCCGAACCCGGCGCTCGCGTAGTCGGTGGCCTGCTTGTTGTTCCAGGAGACGTAGTAGTCCTGGTCGACGGACTGCGGGTGCTCGGCGGGCGGGGTGTACCGGGCGGTGTTGGTGGCCGGGTCGAAGTCGGCCCACTCGGAGGAGGGCTGGGCCATGAGCGGCAGCCCGGGGTCGACCCCCGGAGCGCGGACCGGATTGCTGCCCGAGTTGTAGTACGCCGTGTGCTGGGAGTCGGCGTAGAACCAGTTGAAGGTGTACCCGATGTGCTGCGCGGCCTGCTGGAAGCTCGCCGGATCGTGCACCGCGCCCGGGTCGTTGAACATCTGGAAGCCGATGATGGAGTCCACCTCGTGCCGGTAGGTGGAACGCAGCGAGGTGAAGGCCACGGGAGTACCGCCGACCGTGCCGCGGGCGGTCACCAGGCCGTAGTTCGAGCGGTACATCACCAGCGTGTACGAGCCCGCCGGGGTGGAGTCGGCCGTGGTCGGGTTCCACGCGTCCTTCCGGTCCAGCCGGTCGAAGGGCAGGCACTGGCCGTGCCAGAGGTAGGAGTTGCTGGCCAGCGTGACGGGGGAGCCGTCGGTGGTGCAGAGCGGGACGGCGTAGGTGTCGGTGATGTCCTGCCCGGCCGAGGTGGCGCTCCACGCGTAGTCCTGGCCGCGGCCCAGCTCCACGTAGAAACTCAGCCCGGCGAAGGCCGCGCCGCGCGCGCTGATCCCCGGGCCCTGCAACTCCTCCAGCATCAGCAACTGCGGGGCGAAGTAGCCGGTCTGCGGGCCGAAGACCGCGATCGGGTGCCCGTCGTCGGTGTAACGGCCGGACACCACCAGGGCGTTGGACATCCCGTGCTTGGCGGTGAGCAGGTTGCCCGGAAGCACACCGGCCGCCTTGGTGGTGCTCTGGTTCGCCGAACCGGTGGCGTCGTAGATCAGCCGCTCCGGCACCACGGACCCGGGATCGGGCATCGCCACGCCCTGCGGATCGGCCGGCGGCTGCGCGTACGGGAAGCTCTGCCCGTCGTGCAGGGTCTGCACCGCCTCCGGGTCGTTCGACTCGCGCAGCGAGCTCCACACGGCGTCCCCGGCGGCCTTGCCGTAGCGGGCCTCGGCGGCCAGTTTCACCTGTGCGGAGGCCAGTTCACCGCCGCCGCCGGAGCCGAACAGCGCGCCGATCACCGAGGCCAGCGCCACCAGGTCGGTCAGCTTGAACGGCTCGATCCCGCCCGCGTTGGTGATCGCGTCCACATGGCCGGTCAGGTCGTACTCGCCGGGGAAGTAGCGCCCCTGGTACGACTCGTTGATGTACTGGTTGATCCCGTCGAGGTAGGCGCGGGCGTCGGTGAGCGCCTGCTGGGCACGCGGGCCCTGGGCGGCGACCGCGTCGATCTGCGCCTGGAGCTCCTGTTCCGTGTAGGGGGCGGCCTGCCAGAAGCTCTGCTCCAGCTGGCGGTTGGCCGCCGCGCCGCCCGCGAAGCCGGAGAGCTCCCCTCGCCCGACGTGCCGGAACAGGTCCATCACCCAGAGCCGGTCCTGCGCGGCGGCGTAGCCCGCGCCGAACTCGGTGCCGTAGCGGGTGGTGCCGGTGATGTGCGGAACGCCGGTCGCCTTGTCGCGCACGATGGTGACGTCCGAGCGGGGCGAGCCGGTGGACGCCACCTGGTCGGCCGGGACGCCGAACGAGGAGTCGTTGAAGAAGCTGCGCAGGGTGCTGTCGGTCAGCCCCGGATAGGCGGACGCCAGGTTCGCGTACGGCCCCAGCTGGTCGTCGGTGTGCGCCGGACGGGTGCCGAAGACCCGGTTGACGAGGATGTCGGCCAGTGTCGCGTTGCCGTTCTCGCCCGGCGGGAGAACGTCCAGACAGCGGCCGCCGCAGAGATCGCCCGCGACGGCGGGAGCAGCCTTGGGTGCTGCCGGTGCTGCCGGTGCGGCGGCCAGGGTGAACGCCGCCAGGAGAACCGCCGTGAGTGAGGCGGCCTGGAGTCTGAGCGCGCGGATGCGTCGTTGCATACCAGCTCCTCCGTTGATACTACGGGGAGTTGACGGTAGGTCTAATACTGGCCGATTGCCTAGACTCCGGACGCGCCGTTGTGTCTCCGGCGCCTTTGCGCGGCGCCCACCGCGCGGTGCACCAGCCAGCCGAACGCGGCACCCGCGACGTACCAGCACAGGTCGGGGACGTTGAAGGTGGTACCGAGGACGAGCCGGGCGAGAACGCTCCGCCGGGACAGCTCGGCGGGTATCCCGGTGGCCTGGAAGAACTCCACCGCCCAGCTGACCCCCAGGGCGACCAGCGCGGCCTTCGCGGGCCTGATCCGCGGCGCGGCCAGGACGACCAGGGTGTACACCAGGACGGTGTAGAGCACGTCCCCGGCCACCTTGCCGGCATCTCCCGGCAGCACGCTCCTGCTGCCCAGGCCTGCCGCGACGGTCAGCGCAGCCGCGATGAGCGCGCACAGACGGGACATCAGGAGCGGTTTGTGGCCCTTGGGAAGATCATTCATGCGGGACACCGTAGTGCGTCCGAGCCAGCCGGGCCGGTGTCCTCTTCGGCCGTCGACCGGAACCGCTGGAACCGGAGCGGCAGGAACGGCGTCGACCCCAGGACAACGTGCAAGATCGTGATGGATCGCGAAGGAGCCCTGGACATGACGGGAACGGCCACCCGCTACCTCTATCTGGTCCGCCACGGCGAGGCGTTGCCGGACGAGAGCGGACTGTCGGACAACGGGCGCCGGCAGGCGGTCCTGCTCGGCCGTCGGCTGGCGAACCGCCCCATCTCGGTGGTCCACCACGGCCCGCTGCCCCGGGCCGCACAGACCGCCCGCCTGATCGGCGAACACCTGGACGGCGCCGCTCTCGAGGTCTCGGAGACTGCCGGCGACTATTTCCCGCACTTTCCGCAGCGGGACGAACTGCCCTCCGACTGCGCCGACTTCCTCCTGCGTTTCCTGTCCCAGGCGACGGCCGAGGACCGTGAGCGCGGTCCGGTGCTGGCAGGCCGGGCCCTGGAGCAGTTCACCGGCCCGGTGGCGGGCGACGAGGAGCGCCACGAACTGGTCGTCACCCACAACTTCCTGATCGGCTGGCTGGTGCGGCATGCCACGTCCGCCCCGGAGTGGCGCTGGCTCGGCCTCAACCACGGCAACGCCGCCCTGACCGTCATCCGCTACTCGCCTGGGCGACCGTCGTCCGTCCTGGTCTACAACGACATGCGGCACCTGCCCGCTGAACTGTGCTGGACCGGATTTCCTCCTGAGCTTCGGCTTTGAGTCCAGCGACCGATTGGAGGCCGCCCGCACGGTACTCCGTGCCGCCGTCGGCTCCCTCGCGCCGGCCGAGACCCTCGACCTGCGCGTCCACGCGGAGGTCCACCCGCACCTCCCGAGCGCCTTGCTACCGCCCGGGAATCCGGCCAAATCCCGGACGCCGCCGATCAAGTAGCGGAACATGGAGGTCCGACCGAGGCTTTGCAACTCTGTACAACCGGCTCGGCGGAGGAGTGGTTTCCTTCCTTCCCGTCCGCGCCTCGGTGCGGGCCCGAGATCCCCGTTTCCTGCGGGACACCCCGGACCTCGCCCAGGCGCTCATGGCCGCCGACGACGATGGCCGGGACGTGTTCGCGCACATCCCCTGTGAGTGGAAGGAAGTACGACGGTGGGCGAGTTCACTTCCTGCCCCCCGGAAGCAGAGACGGCCGCCAAGGCCATCTGCGGGCAGATCGCGCTGGAGGAGATCAGCGATCGACGCGGCAGCACCGTGTGGAAGGCAGTTGGCACCCTCGCAACCGTCGCCATCAAGTTCGGCAGCACCGATGGCGGCCGCGGAGCCCACGGCCCGGGAGGCATCCGTGCTGGATCAGCTTCCCGGCTAGGCGCTCGGCCCCGGCGCGGGTGGCCCAGGTTCCGGCATCGACGGCGCTCATCAGATAGGGGTCGCCGCTCTCCGCCGATGTGCTCTGGAGCGTGGCTCCGGCGATGAAAAGGTCGGCGTCTGCGCTCAGTTGGGCCAGGGCCGGGTCCGGCCCGGCATCGCCGCTGTAGGCGAGGGTCAGGCCGGGGGCGGTCAACCGTACGCCCGCGTGCGGGACATGGTGCGGCAGCAGCGCGGAGTCCAGCCGGAGCGGTCCCACCCGGTGGTTCGACGGGAGTGGGTGCACGTCGAAGACGTCGAGCAGATCCTCCGTCGGTTCCATCGCCTGGACGCGTCCGATCACCCCGGGAGGGCAGTAGAGCGGCAGGCGGGCGCCCCGCTCCGTCGCGAAGTAGCGCGCGCGGCACAGGGCGCTGAGGTCGGCGCAGTGGTCGGGGTGCTCATGGGTGATCAGCACGGCGTCCAACTGCCCGTCTGCGCAGTGCTCCAGCAAGCGCGGGAAGGTCGCGTAGCCCAGGTCCAGCACCAGTCGGAACCCGTCGTACTCCAGCAGGTAGCCGCTGGCGCCCCGGCCGGCCTCGGGCCAGGCCCCGCACGTCCCCAGTACCGTCAGTCTGCGCACCGGCTGATGTTCTCATGAGCGGTTCCAGCGGCCGGACTTGGGTGGACCGGGCGTACGGCGGTCGGTACGCCGTGAAGCGGTGGACCCGTCACGTGGCCGGGAAGCGCGGCGGACATCGCGTTCACCTGGACCAGCCGGCCGTTCACCCGGACCAGCCGGCCGTCCACCCGGACCGCTCGCCCCGGTCCGCGCGGGCCTGCGCCGATGGGCGCGGTCCCGGCGCGCCGGAAGACGGGCGCCGACACTCGGATCGCATGCGCTCTAACCGTTCCATCCTGCTCACCCGTCATTAATATGACCGAACGGTTTCCGTACGGAAGTGTCGCGCGATCGGCCGGAGGCCGGCCCGGTCGTGCCGGGGAAGGGAATGTGGCTTGGAGGGGGCGGTGCGGTTCAATGTGCTCGGCGCCATGCAGATCTGTCTCGACGGGGCCGACGTCCCGGTCGGGCCACCACAGCAGCAGGCCACGCTCGCCGCGTTGCTGCTCCGCTCGGGGCGAGCTGCCTCGCTGCACGAACTGGTCGGCATGGTCTGGGGCGAGGAGGCCCCGGACTCCGCGGTAACGAGTCTGCGCACCTACGTCTGGCGGTTGCGGCAGCGACTGGAACAGGGGCGCGCCACCCCGCAGTTGCTGCTCTCCGCCGGGTCCGGCTACCGGCTGGCGGTGGCGCCGGCCGGCGTGGACGCCCACCGCGCCGAGGAGCTGGCGGCCGAGGCGGCACGCGCCCGCGCGGCGAGGTGGCACGAGGAGTGCGCCCGGCTGCTCACCGAGGCTGTGTCGCTGTGGCGGGGCGAGCCGCTGGCCGGGGTGCCCGGACCCTTCGCCGAGCAGCAGCGCTCCAGGCTCGCCGAACTGCGGCTGATGCTGCTGGAGGAGCGCTTCGATCACGACCTATTGCTGGGCCGGTACCCGTCCACCATCCCGGACCTGACCGCCTTCACCGGCGAACACCCGCTGCGGGAGCGGCCGTACGGCTTCCTGATGGAGGCCCTGTACCGCTGCGGACGGCAGGGCGAGGCGCTCGCCGTCTTCGCCAGGGCGCGGCAGCTGCTGGCCGACGAGCTCGGTGTGGACCCGGGGCCGGAACTGCGCGAGTTGCACCGGCGGATCCTGGCCAACGACCTGGCGCCACACACCGGGGCGCCCGCGCCGGTACGGATCGGCGCGGGGCCCGCCGCGCCCCCGGCCGCCGTGCCCACGACCTCGCCCGCCCCTGCCCGTCCCGCTCAACTCCCGCCGGACACGGGGGACTTCAGCGGCCGCGAGGAAGCGGTGGCGGAACTGCGCGAGGCCCTGCTCGGCGCGGACCGGACCGCCCTGACGGTCGCCTCGGTCAGCGGGATGGGCGGCATCGGCAAGAGCACCCTGGCGCTGCGGGTGGCGCACCAGGTCAAGGAGCGCTACCCCGACGGCCAGCTCTACGCCGACCTGCGGGGTACCGGGACGGACGCGGCCGAACCCGGTGTGGTGCTGGGAAGCTTCCTGTCGGCGCTGGGAGTGCCGGGCCAGGAGATCCCCCGTTCCCTGGAGGACCGGACCCGGCTCTTCCGTACCGTGCTGGACGGCCGGAGCGTCCTGCTGCTGCTCGACGACGCCAGGGACGCCGCCCAGGTCAGGCCGCTGCTGCCGGGCTCGGCCGACTGCGCGGTCGTGCTCACCAGCCGGGCTCGCCTCGCCGGGCTGCCCGCCACCGCCCACGTCCGGCTGTGCGTGTTCGAGACCGAGGAGGCGCTGGCCCTGCTCCAGCGGGTCATCGGCACCGAACGCGTCGCCGCGGAACGGGCCGACGCCGTCGAGCTGGTCACCTCCTGCGCGAACCTGCCGCTCGCCGTGCGGATCGTGGCGGCCCGGCTGGCCGCCCGGCCGGGCTGGACGGTGGCGAACCTGGTGCGCAGGCTCGGTGACGAACGCCGGAGGCTGACCGAACTCCAGGCCGGCGAGCTGGCCGTGGCCGCCGTGTTCGAGCTCGGCTACCACCAGCTGACCGAGTCCCAGTCCCACGCCTTCCGGACGCTCGCGCCCGTCACCGGGGGGAGCATCGGCCTCGGCGCGGCGGCGGCCGCCCTGGGCCTCACCGAGGACGAGGCGGAGCCGCTGCTGGAGTCACTGGTCGACACCGCGCTGCTGGAGTCGCCGTCGTCGGGCCGCTACCGGTACCACCAGCTGGTCCGGGCCTTCGCCCGGCAGCTGCCCGCACCGGCGGGCCGGGAACAGGACGGCGGGCGCACCGGGGTGGCCCACCGGCTGCTCAACTTCCTGCTGGGAGCCGCCGGATCGGCCTTCCAGCAGATGGTCCCGGGCGACCCCGTGCACACCACGCTCACCCCGGGAGACCCGCGCGGACCGCGCTTCACCGGCCTGGCGGACGCCCGTGCCTGGGTGGCCGAGGAGTTCGACGGGGCCGTCCACGTCATCCAGCTCGCGGTGCAGGGTGGCACCGCGACTCCGGAGCTGCTGGACACCGCGGCCGACCTGCTCATCGCGCTGAGTCCGTTCGGCCGGGACATCCCCTACAGCCAACTGGCCTCCGCCGCCGCGGCGGTGGCCGAGAAGGCCGTCCGCACCGGCAACGACCGCGCCGCGGGCCGGGCTCTCTTCGTGTGCGGCAACGCCGCGCTGCAGACCACCCGGCTGGCAACGGCGAGCGCCCACATCCGGCTGGCGACCGAGGCCTGCCGCCGTGCCGGTGACACGGTCATCCTGCGTCAGACCTTCAACGACCTCGGTGTGATAGCGCAGTTCGAGCAGCGCTACGACGAAGCCGTGCACTACTTCGACCAGGCGCTGGCCCTGGCCCGGCAGATGGGCCACCGCTCGGGCGAACTCGTCACCGTGCTGAACGCGGCCATGGCCAGGCTGCGCAGTGGCCGGGCCGACGAGGCCGTGGCGGCCTGTGACGGCGCACTGCCGTTGCTGCGCGAGGTGGCCGACCACCACGGCACCGCCCACGCGCTGTGCGTGCGGAGTCTGGCCCTGCACGAGCTGCGGAGGTACCCGGAGGCGCTCGCCGGGTACCGGGAGTGCCTCGAGATCTGCGCGAGCTCGGACATCCCCGGCCAGGCGGCCCAGGCCCGCTACCGCGGTGCGGCCACGCTGCGGGCGCTCGGCCGGCTGCCGGAGGCGTACCGGGCGGCGGAGCGGGCCCTGGCCCACTACCGCACCGCGGTCGGCAGTGAGCGCGACCGGGGCCACGCACTGCTGATCCTCGCCCAGGTCTCGCTGGACCTCGGCCGTGTCGAGGAAGGGCTGGCCCACGCGGCCGAGGCGCACTTGGTGCTCGGCGGCATCGGGCTCCCCGAGGCCGCCGAGGCCGCGGCGCTGGCGGGCCGGGCCCGCTCCCTCACGCTCGCGCAGGCCACGGACGGCCCGATCCCGCCGGCCTGAGCGGGAACGGCCCGATCAGACCTTGGTGTTCCACTCGGTCACGTCGCTCGGCGGCTGCGGCCCCGAGCCGCCGCCGGCGACTGCGTGACCGGTGGGCACGTCGTGGGTGACAGCGGAAGCGACCGTACCGGCGGCGGCCAGCACGGCGGCTACGGCGGCCGGGACGAGTACCGCCGCACGGAATCGGCGGAACACTGCAGATCGCTTCATGAGGAGACTCCCGGTCGGTTCAAACGGTGTGCTCAGGCCCTCATCCTCACCGCTCGCGATCTATGTCTCATATACGAGCTGGTCACAGGGGTTCGGTGACCGCCCCGGTGCTACGGCCGGGGCACCGGGCGGGCGCCGGGGCCCTGGACCAGCTCCACCTCGGCCAGGCCCGTCACCGGGTGTCCCCGTTCGCAGACCAGGGCCAGACGGACGTCCGCGCCGCAGTCCGCGTGCCGGTGCCTGGTGGCCGGACCGGCCGAGTCGCCCCGGTGCCGGTCGCCCCACTCCTTGAGCGAGAGCAGGATCGGGTACAGCTCGCGGCCGCGCGGGGTCAGCCGGTAGCCGAACCGGGTGCGCCGGCCGGCCTCCTGGTACGGGAAGCGTTCCAGCAGTCGCGACTCCACCAGCTCGTCCAGTCGCCGGCTCAACACCGCGGCCGAGACCGCCAGATGGCGCTGGATCTCGTCGAAACGCTCCAGGCCGCGTGCGATCTCCCGGACGACCAGGAGCGCCCACGGCCGTCCCACCACTTCCAGCGCGCGGCCGATGCCGCAGTTGCTGACGTCCTGTTCACCCCACTCCACGGACCCACTGTAGCCGTTCAGAGATGTTGGCTTTCGATTTGAAAGCCAGCTGCGTAGACTGCTGACCGTCCATCAGGAAGTCGGGACCGGATCGCACTGCCCGTGGCGGCCGGTCATCGGTCCGGCCCGCCGCCGGCCGCCATCAGGAGGTACGTGCCATGCCGCTCGTCCGCATCACGCTCAGCTCCGACCGCCCCGCCGAGCAGCGGCCGCAGATCGCGGCTGGGGTGCACCGCGCGCTGGTCGACGCCGTCGGCATCCCGGAGAAGGACCGCTTCCAGATCGTCCAGGCCCTGCCCGCCGAGCAGATGTTCTTCGACCACGAGTACCTCGGCGTCGACCGGCGCGACGTCGTCTGCGTGGAGATCACGCTGCGCCGGGGGCGCCCGGAGGAGACCAAGCGCGCCCTGTACCGGCGGATCGCCGAGGAGGCGGGCAAGGTCGGGGTCCGGTCCGAGGACGTCCTGGTGGTGCTGACCGAGAACGGTTCGGCGGACTGGTCCGCAGGCCGCGGTGAGGCCCAACTGCTCGACCTGGAGCAGCAGATGAGCTGACGCCGGACGGTGGGGGCCGGTGGCCGGCCGGTCGGCGTGCGCGGCCCGGTGGCCAGCCCGTCAGGGCGGGGGTGGGACGCGCGATGGCCGGCCGGTCACGGCAGGGTCAGGATGCGCGGCCCGTCCTCCGTGATGGCGACGGTGTGTTCGGCGTGCGCGGCCCGGCTGCCGTCGTGGGTGAGCAGGGTCCAGCCGTCGGGGGCGGTGCGGTAGTGGTCCCGCCCGCCGGCCAGGAACATCGGCTCGATCGCGAGGACCATGCCGTGCCGCAGGACCATGCCGCGTCCTGGGCGTCCGTCGTTGGGGACGTGCGGGTCCTCGTGCATGCCGCGGCCCACGCCGTGGCCGCCGAAGTCGGCGGGGATCCCGTAGCCGGCCGCGCGGCCGACGCTTCCGATGGCGTGGGAGATGTCTCCGATCCGGGCGCCGACCACCGCCGCCTCGATGCCCGCCGCGAGGGCGCGCTCGGTGGTCTCGATGAGCGCCAGGTCGGCGGGCGCGGGCGTGCCGACGACGAAGCTGACGGCCGCGTCGCCGGTCCAGCCGCCGAGTTCGGCCCCGCAGTCGATGCTGACCAGGTCGCCGTCGCGCAGCCGGTGGCCGGTCGGGATGCCGTGCACCACGGCGTCGTTGACCGAAGCGCAGATCACCGCCGGGAACGGGGTGGCGGCGAAGCCGGGGCGGTAGCCCAGGAACGGCGAGTCGGCCCCGGCCTCGCGCAGCACCTCGCGGGCCACCTCGTCCAGTTCCCGCAGGGACACCCCCACCGCCGCCGTGCGGCGTACCGCGTCGAGTGCGTCGGCGACGACCCGTCCGGCTTCTCGCATCGCGTCCAACGCCGCGTCAGTCTTGATCTCCACCATCTCCGGTGGCCTCCCCGGTCGATCCCCGTGACCCCACAGTGGGCCAATTCTTATACCGGTATTAGTATCACGGTCATGGTGCGCACCCCACTCACTCCCTTCGAACGTGAACGCGGCGAACGCCTCGGTGCTCTGCTCCGGCAGGCCCGGGGCGAGCGGAGCATGGTCCAGATCGCGGCGGCGGCGGGCCTGTCGGCCGAGACGCTCCGCAAGATCGAGACCGGCCGGGCTCCGACGCCGGCCTTCTTCACGGTGGCGGCGCTCGCCGGAGCCCTCGGTCTGTCCCTGGACGAGCTGGTCCGGCTGTGTGCTCCCGTGGGTGAGGGGGTCGCCGGACGGTTGTCGGCCTGAGCCGAATGGCGTTCCAGTGGAGCGAACTGACGTCCAGGCGGCGAAGATGATCTGCCCCTGACATTGGCCGAGTGTTCACTCGGCACCCCCGCGCGAGGGAACTCCGCTACGGCAGACCCGTACTCGATCTGACGCAGCCATGTCTCAAGGCACTGTTGTGCGAGTGGCGGAGAGGGAGGATCTGATGTCCGGAATGACCCGACGCAGGCTGCTGGGCTCGGTGGCCGGGGTGGCCGGGGTGGCCGGGGTGGCGGGCGGGGCGGCGGCGATGAGTCTGCTGCCGGCGAGTGTCCAGCGTGCGGTGGCGGCGGGGGTGCCCGGGCGCGGCTCGCTGCGGGATGTCGAGCACGTGGTCCTGCTGATGCAGGAGAACCGTTCCTTCGATCACTACTTCGGTACGCTGGCCGGTGTCCGCGGTTTCGGGGACCCGGAGGCGCTGCGGCTGGACGACGGCCGCTCGGTCTTCTACCAGCCGGACAGCGTCAACCCGGACGGCTACCTGCTGCCGTTCCACCTCGACACCCGCACCACCAGCGCGCAGGCGATCCCGTCCACCAGCCACGCCTGGTCCGTCCAGCACCGCGCCTGGAACGGCGGGAAGATGGACCAGTGGCTGCCCGCGCACCGGGCCGCCGACGGCGTCAACGGCCCCTATGTGATGGGCTACTACACCCGGGACGACATCCCCTTCCAGTTCGCCCTGGCCGAGTCCTTCACCATCTGCGACAACTACTTCTGCTCCGTCCAGGGGCCGACCTGGCCCAACCGCCTGTACTGGATGACCGGGTCGATCGACGCCGACGGCACCTGCGGCGGGCCGATCATCCAGAACTCCACCCCGAAGCCACTGACCTGGACCACCTACGCCGAGCAGCTGGAGGCGGCGGGCGTCAGCTGGCGGGTCTACCAGGAGACCGACAACTACGGCACGGACATGCTGTCACTGTTCGAGAACTTCCAGCGGGCCAGACCGGGTGACCCGCTCCACGACAAGGGCCTGACCGCGCAGCCGGCCGGGACCTTCGAGGACGACGCCAGGAACGACCGGCTGCCCGCGGTCTCCTGGATCCTGCCGACCAGCTACCAGTCCGAGCACCCGGACTACCTGCCCGCCGCCGGCGCGGACTACGTCGCCTCCAAGATCGAGGCGATCGCGTCCAATCCGAAGGTCTGGGCGAAGACCGCCTTCATCCTCAACTACGACGAGAACGACGGCCTGTTCGACCACGTCCCGCCGCCGGTGCCCGAGGCCGGCACGCCCGGCGAGTTCGTCCGGGGGCTGCCGATCGGCGGCGGCTTCCGGGTTCCCTGCATCATCATCTCGCCCTGGACGGTGGGCGGTTGGGTGGCATCGGAGGCGTTCGACCACACCTCGGTGCTGCGGTTCCTGGAGTGCTTCACCGGTGTCCGGGCGGCCAATGTCACCGACTGGCGCCGGGACACCTTCGGCGATCTGACCTCGGCCTTCCAGTTCGACCGCGGGGTCCACCGCCCGCCCGGGCTGCCCGACACCGCCGCCCGACTCGCCCTGGCGAAGCGGGAGGTGGCGACCCTGCCGCCGCCGCAGCTGCCGGGCGCCGACCAGGAGTTCCCGCGCCAGGAGCGCGGCCACCGTCCGCACCGCCCGGCCGGCTCCTGATCCGACGCCCGGAGCCCGGCAGCCTCGGACCGGCCGGGCTCCGTCCGGCCCCGGGGTGCCGCCAGGCCGCTGTTGCCGTCGGCGGGGGCACCGCGAGGTGCGCGCAGGTGGCTCCCGTCAGACTTCGAGCACGCGCGCGGAGCCGACCGGCCACGGCGTCTGGGGAGAGCCGGTTCCGGCGTCGAGGTCGACGTAGCTGCCGTCGCAGTTGCCGCCGCGGTAGAACCGCACGGGATGGCCGCTGTCGTTCCACACCGAGTTGAACGGGCCCAGGCCGTCCTCCACCAGGCACGTTCTGCTGTCGAACGGGGGCGACCAGTACACGGGACCACCCGACCAGCCCGTCTCGCGCCACCCACAGACGGCGCCGCCGGGGCACTGGGCCGGGTCGCGGTGGCCGGCGGGTGCGGCGGCGGCCGGCCCGGCCGGCGTGAGGGTGAAGAGCGTCGCAACGAGAGCGGTGGTGAGTCGGCGCATGGGCCGGTCCTCCGAGTTCGTGTCAGAACCATCATCGGCACTATGGAGATTCGGAATGTCGGGCACCGCGCAGAACCCGCGCGCGGGGTCGCGCTGCCGGCGTGCGGCTGCCAGGTGAGCGCCCCACGGTGTCGCGAACGAGGCGGCCGGGCGGCCGACTCGGTCACGAACGCGGGCGGGTGGCCGCGACGAGCAGGGTTACCAGGGAGAGTCCGACGGAGCCGCAGGCCGCCGCGGCAAGTGCCGGTCCCGACAGCGTGCCGGCGCGGGCGGACAGCACGATGGACACCGCGACCACGGAGGAGGCCGAGACCCCGGCGACCAGCCAGGCCAGCAGCACGACCTGGGGCCTCGGACGGTCGAGGCACGACGGCGCGCCGGGCAGCACCTCCGCCCAGTACCGGCTCTCCTCGCGCCGCTCGCTCCGGTGGTCGGCGACCGCGGCCAGCCGCAGCGCCGCGCCCGCCACCGCGCTGCCGGCGGCGAGCGCCGCGGGCAGCTGCCAGGTGGCCGGGGAGAGCAGCAGTAGACCGGTACCGGCCACGCCCAGCCACCAGACCAGACAGGCGGTCGCGGACAGCCGGACGGACCTGGGGCGGTCGTCGCCCGCCCGCAGGTCCGCCACCGCCGGGATGTACCAGACGCAGCCGGACGCGGTGAGTGCGGCGGCGCCGAGGGCAAGTACGGTGTGCGGCATGGCGGTTGTCCTCCTCGGACTCGGTACGGGATCGGGGGCCGTCCCCGCCCCGGTGGGAGAGGGGCGGGGCGGGGACGGAATCTGATTGACCGTCAGTCGGTCTTGGACGGCTCACCGGACCGGGCGGGTGCCACGCCGGCCAGGTGCTTGGCCGCTTCGCCGTGGTTCTGCAGGTAGTCCAGCGCGGCGATGTCCGGGTGGTGCAGATCGAAGGCGGGGGACTCGGAGCGGATCCGGGGCAGGGAGGTGAAGTTGTGCCGGGGCGGCGGGCAGGAGGTGGCCCACTCCAGCGAGCGGCCCCAGCCCCACGGGTCGTCGACGGTGACCTTCTCGCCGTACTTGGCGGTCTTCCAGACGTTGTAGAGGAACGGCAGGATCGACAGACCGAGCAGGAACGAGCCGATGGTGGAGACGGTGTTCAGCGTGGTGAAGCCGTCCGAGGCCAGGTAGTCGGCGTAGCGGCGCGGCATGCCCTCGGCACCCAGCCAGTGCTGGACCAGGAAGGTGGCGTGGAACCCGATGGTGAGCGTCCAGAAGGTGATCTTCCCGAGGCGCTCGTCGAGCATCCTGCCGGTCATCTTGGGCCACCAGAAGTGGAATCCGGCCATCATCGCGTACACCACGGTGCCGAACAGGGTGTAGTGGAAGTGGGCCACCACGAAGTACGAGTCGGAGACGTGGAAGTCGATCGGCGGCGCCGCGAGCAGCACGCCGGTCAGCCCGCCGAACAGGAAGGTGACCAGGAAGCCGACCGTCCAGAGCATCGGGGTCTCGAAACTGAGCGAGCCCTTCCACATGGTGCCGACCCAGTTGAAGAACTTCACTCCGGTCGGGACCGCGATCAGGAAGGTCATGAAGGAGAAGAACGGCAGCAGCACCTGTCCGGTGACGTACATGTGGTGCGCCCAGACCGACAGCGACAGGCCCGCGATGGCGATGGTGGCCGCGATCAGGCCTGAGTAGCCGAACATCGGCTTGCGGCTGAACACCGGAACGATCTCCGAGACGATGCCGAAGAACGGCAGGGCCAGGATGTACACCTCGGGATGGCCGAAGAACCAGAACAGGTGCTGCCAGAGCATCGCCCCGCCGTTGGCGGAGTCGAAGACGTGCGCCCCGAACTTGCGGTCCGCCTCCAGCGCGAACAGCGCGGCGGCCAGCACCGGGAAGACCAGCAGCACCAGCAGCGAGGTCAGCAGCACGTTCCAGCAGAAGATGGACATCCGGAACATCGTCAGACCCGGTGCCCGCATGCAGATGATCGTGGTGATGAAGTTGACGGCACCGAAGATGCTGCCGAACCCGGACAGCGCCACACCCATGATCCACATGTCCGCGCCGACACTCGGCGAATGGACCGCGTCCGACAGCGGCGCGTAGGCGAACCAGCCGAAGTCGGCGGCGCCCTGCGGGGTGAGGAAACCACCTGCCGCGATCAGCGACCCGAACAGGAACAGCCAGTAGGACAGCATGTTCAGCCGGGGGAAGGCCACATCGGGGGCGCCGATCTGCAGCGGCATGATCCAGTTGGCGAAACCGGTGAACAGCGGCATGGCGAACAGCAGCAGCATGATCGAACCGTGCATCGTGAACGCCTGGTTGAACTGCTCGTTCGACAGGATCTGCGTCCCCGGGCGGGCCAGCTCCGCGCGCATCACCAGCGCCATCGCACCGCCGACCAGGAAGAAGCCGAACGCGGTGACCAGGTACATGGTTCCGATCGTCTTGTGATCGGTGGTGGTGAGCATTCGCACCAGCGCCGAACCGGACCTCCTTCCGAGGACAGCGGCCGCGGCCGGCTCTTCCTTCTCCTCGATGGCAGCCACCGGCCGCCCTCCTTCACATCCACCGAACATGGCTCAGCCGCACCCAAATGGCTCTCGGGCGGCGATTCATCCTCGGTTCGGGGCCCTCGGCGGCCACAGGGCCGATGGTCCCGGCGGCCCCCGCCGACCGGTCCACGGCTCACGTGCCGTTCGTCCGCCCCGGCCGTGGACCGGGCGAGGTGGGCATCCGCGCACGTGAACCGTCCCCCGGCGGACCGACCCGGGCACCGGACCGATAGCGTTGGACGGGCACGTACGGCTGCGCCGGCCGAAGCGGAACCAGGAGGACGACGTGGGCGGGAAGGGGATGCCCTCGCGGCTTCCGCAGCTTCGGCTGGACGAACTGCTGGAGGAGTTGCAGGCCAGGATCGACGACGTGCGCGGCACCCGCGACCGGGTGCACGGCCTGCTGGAGGCGGTCCTCTCGGTCGGACGGGAGCTGGACCTCACCCAGGTGCTGCGCCGGATCGTCGAGGCGGCCAGCGCGCTCTCCGACGCCCGCTACGCCGCGCTCGGCGTGATCGGACCCGACGGGCACACCCTGTCGCAGTTCCTGACGGTCGGTCTGTCGGACGGGGAGATCGCCGCCATCGGCCCGTACCCGAGCGGCAAAGGCCTGCTCGGCCAATTGATCCGTCACCCTGAACCGCTGCGCCTGGCCGACCTGTCCGAGCACCCGGCCTCGTACGGCTGCCCGGCCCACCACCCCGGGATGCGCACCTTCCTCGGGGTCCCGGTGCGGGTCCGCGAGGAGGTCTTCGGCAACCTGTACCTCACCGACAAGCGCAACGGGCAGGAGTTCGACGCCGACGACGAGGCTCTGATCTCCGCCCTCGCCGTGGCGGCGGGTGTGGCGATCGACAACGCCCGGCTGTACGAGGAGGCCCGGCGCCAGCAGCGCTGGCTGCGGGCCAGCGGGGAGATCACCCGCAGCCTGCTCTCCGGGGCGCCCCGCCAGGAGGTGCTGGCGCTGATCGCGGAGCGGGCCCGCGAGATCACCGGTGCCGAGCTGGCGGATCTCTCGGTGCCCGTGGCGGGGGACCGGCTGCGGGTCGAACTGGCCGTCGGCGGGGACAGCGCCGGACGGCTCGGGCTGACGGTGCCGATGGACGGGACGCTCTCCGGTGCGGCGTTCGCGGCGGGTTCGCCGGTGACCACCGCGGACCTGGCCGGCGACGAACGGTACGCGGCCGGGCCGCGCCGCTCCGACGGGCTGAGCCGTTTCACCGGCCTCGGACCGGCGGTGGCGGTGCCGCTGAGCACGGCGGCCGGGCGGGTCCAGGGTGTGCTGCTGCTGGCCCGCACGGCCGGTCGACTGCCGTTCGGCAGTGAGGAGATCGGGGCCCTGCCGGGCTTCGCGGACCAGGCCGCGCTCGCCCTGGAACTGGCCGAACGCCGCCGGGACGCCGAGCAGTTGGCGCTCTTCGAGGACCGCGACCGGATCGGCCGCGACCTGCACGACCTGGCCATCCAACGGCTGTTCGCGACCGGAATGACGCTGCAGAGCGCGGCCCGGCTGATCGAGCAGCCGGCCGCCTCGGAGCGGGTGGTGCGGGCGGTCCAGGACCTGGACGAGACCATCAAGATCATCCGCTCGACCATCTTCGGCCTGCGGGCGCGGGACGGCGAGGAGCGGGGCCTGCGGGCCCGCGCGGCCCGGGCCGTCGCCGAGGCCAGGACCACCCTGGGGTTCGCACCCCGGCTGAGCATGGAGGGGCTGCTGGACACCGACGTGCCGCCGGCGGTCGCCGACCAGGTGATGGCGGTACTGGCCGAGGCGCTGAGCAACTCCGCCCGGCACGCGCGGGCCACCCGGGTGGAGGTCACCCTGCACGCGACCGGCGGCGAGGTGGTGCTCCGCGTCACCGACGACGGCATCGGCCTCCCGGCACAGCAGGGGCACCGCAGCGGCCTGCGCAACCTCCAGGAACGCGCTCAGCAGCTCGGCGGCACCTTCACCCTCGCCGCTCCCGCCGGTGGCGGTACCAGCCTCCAGTGGTCGGCGCCGCTCACCCGGCTCTGAACTGCGGGCCTCAGCGCTGCCGGGCCCGGTGACGAGGCCATGACCGCCTACCCGCCACCGCGGACCGGACCTCGCCACCATCGGGCCCGGTGACGACCCGGCTGACCATCCTGCCTGAGCTCTGGCCTGCTTCACCCTCGGACGGGAGCCGCTCCGAGAACCAGGCTACTACGGGCGGGCGGTCGGGGCGCGGAGAGCGAATGGACAGGGCATCAGGCGGCGGACGGTCCGGCCCGCGGCGGTGAGCCTCCACAACACGACGCGGTCGTCCGCCGCCGCACCGCAGCGCCGGGAGCGGATCAGTGACGACTAGCGCTCAGGGTGCGGCCTGTGACCAGCTCCGGCCGGATGCGGATCTCGACCTGTCCGGAGTGCGCCGTACGGTCCGCCGCCGCGCTGCCCGGCAGCGTGATCACCCGAGCCGGGCCGAGGACGGTGACGGACCATCCGCTGCCGTCCACAGTGTCGACGTGGTCCGCCTCGAACGCGACCAGCGAGCCGTCCACGGCCCGCACCAGGGCCTCCCCGCCGTCCGCCCGCAGGACCACCCCGTGCTCGTCCAGCCGGAACCGGGCGGGCAGCACGGCCGGCAGCGCGCCGACCGTGTAGACGACGCGGCCCACCGACGCGCTTTCCAGCAGGGTGAGGCACCGTTGCTCGGCGAGCCAGGGGAGTTCGGGTTTCATGTGGTTCGGTCCTCGGGGGGCGAAGGGCGCGCAGGCCGGGGCGGTCTGCCACCGCACGGGCGCTTGGCGCCTCGCCTGCGGAACCGGCGCGGCTCCGCGGGGTCAGCGGCGTGCCAGGCCCCCGTCCGGTGCGGGACGGGAAGGACGGTCAGGGGTGCCGCGTCCGACGGAGGACGGGGACTGGCTGCCCTGGGTGGCGATCACGGCGGCCTGGACCCGTCGCTCCACACCGAGCTTGGCGAGCAGCCGGGAGATGTGGTTCTTGACGGTCTTCTCGGCGAGGTACAGCCGTTCACCGATCTGACGGTTGGTCAGCCCTTCGCCCACCAGCTCCAGGATCTCCTGCTCCCGGTCGGTCAGTGCGGGCAGCACCGGTCGGCGGGGCGCCTCGGACTCGCCGCGCAGCCGGGCCATCAGGCGGGTGGCCGCGCCGGAGTCGAGCAGGGACTGACCGGAGGCCACCGTCCGGACGGCGGAGACCAGATCCGTGCCGCTGATCTGCTTGAGCACATAGCCGGCGGCCCCCGCCATGATCGCGTCCAGCAGGGCCTCCTCGTCGTCGAAGGAGGTGAGCATCAGGCAGGCCAGCTGGGGCATGGTCGAGCGCAGCTCCCGGCACACGCTGACCCCGTCGCTGTCGGGCAGTCGGACGTCGAGCACCGCGACGTCCGGCCGCAGCGCGGGCACCCGGGCGAGCGCCTGCTCCGCCGTGGCGGCCTCCCCGATGACGGTGAGTCCGGGCTCGGCGTCCAGGAGGTCCTGTACGCCTCGGCGCACCACTTCGTGGTCGTCGAGCAGGAAGACCCGTACGGTCCCCTCGGCACCAGCGCGCTCCGTGCCTTCCGGCATGACCCAACTCCGTTCCCTGCGTGTGCCCGCCCTGTTGGGGGCCACTGCATTGTCTCCGGAGCCGGGAGCCGTCGACAGGGCCGGAAGGCCCTACTCGACGCCGGTCCGCCGCCGTCCTCGCGACCGGGGCCGGCCGGCCTCACCGCCGTCCTCGGGACTCGGGGATTCGGCCGGCTCTCACCCGGACCGGGTGCGCGGCGGGGCCGAGCCGCCCGGCCGCGCCGGACATCCGCCGGGTGGGCCCGGCCTCCACCTCGGCGGCCCGGTGCGGAGTTCGACCCGGATGTCGGCGGTGGGCCCGCTCGGCAGACTGGTCATCGGCGATCAACCTCCTCGGTTGCAGACCAGGCTGTCCGACCGGGAACAGCGAGCCGAGGGCCGAACGTCCCTCAACCGCCGAGCCGTTCGCCCCCGGCCGGACGCCGCCGACGGCGACACCCGGCCCGCCCCGCAGGGACCTTCGACGCCTGCCGTCGTCGATCCGGGGAACGCAGAGTGGTACCGCCATCCGGACCGAGGGGACTGACGACACCATGGCCACACGTCACCTGTACTGGCTCGCCCGCCGCTGCCTGATGCGGATGGTCTCGTGGCAGCACTGAACCCTGCTCAGTCCCGTGCGGCGGCGACGAGCGGATCGTGGTGGATCCGGTCGGCCGGCACCCCCGAGGCGAGCAGCGTGGCCCGCACCGCGCCGACCATGCCCGGCGGGCCGCTGACGTAGGCGATGTGCTCGGACCAGTCGCGTCGTTCGCCCAGCGCGTCCGGCAGCGGACCCGGGCCCGGTTCGGACCCCGCCCCGCCCCCGGTCACCGGAGTCACCTCCAGCCAGGGGAACCGCCCGGACAGTCTCGCCAGCGCCTCCCGGTCGTACAGGTCCGCCTGGCTCCGGGCGCCGACGAACAGGTGCGCCCGCTGCCCCCGCGCCCGCCGCTCGGCCAACTCCCCGAGGATCGCCTTCAGCGGGGCCAGGCCCGTGCCGCCGGCCACCAGCAGCACGTCCCGGGGGTCGTCCACCGCCGTCATCACACCGCGCGGCGGCCCGAGCCGGACCGCGTCCCCGGCCCGGGTCCGTTCCACCAGCGCCTCACTCACCCCGCCCGCGGCCGTCCGGCGGACGTGGAACTCCAGCACACCGTCCGGCCGAGGGGCGCAGGCCATCGAGTACTGCCGCCAGGTGTGCGGCAGCAGCGGCGACTCGATGGTCGCGTACTGCCCGGCCCGGTACGGGTACGGCTGGCCCGTCCTGATCCGGAGCACCGCGACATCCGGCCCGCGGCGCTCGTGCCCGACCACCTGGCCGTGCCAGTACGGCGGTTCGGTGATGGCCGACTCCGCCCCGTCGACCATCGCCTTCACCGCGAACCGCAGCATCCGCAGCCACGCCTGCTCCAGCTCCACCGACCATCCGGCCCCAGCCCGGCTGCGCAGCGCCACCGCCAACGCCTCCTCGAACGCGAGGTAGTGCGCCGGCCACACCCCGAGCTTGCGGTGGTCGCCACCGAGCTGGCGGAGCACCGCGAGCACATGGTCGAGGCGGTGCAGGTTCTCGATCAGATACCTGAACATCCGCGCCAGGTGGTCCTGCTGGAACTCCATCGACTCAGGGAAGAGCGGGCGCAGATACGGCCTGCGCTGGAACATGAACGCATAGAGCTGCTCGATGAGGACGTCGAACGGCGTCACCAGGTCCAGCCGGCTCATGATCAGCTGCTGGTCGCCGTAACCGTCGTACACCGTCCCGCCCGGCCCGATGGCAGGCCGCGCGGCGGACGCCCCCTCCGGGCTGAGAATCTGCCGGCGCAACCGCATCGCATGGTGCCGGGCAAGCAGTCGGTCGTACTCGTCGGTCCTGGTGTTGATCTTCATGGCGGGAAAGCCTAACGCTTCGTCAACTATCTGAAATTCACGGCCTGTTGGGCCCTGGGCGAGTAGGGCTGAACGGCCCTTGACAGTGATCGTCGCGTCGTTCCGCGCTGCGCTGCACGGCGGCCGGGCGCTCGCGCGATGGGCCGCCCCGGTGCCGGGGCGGCCCATCGCGGAGCAGTGCTCAGGCGCCGGTGGTTGCCCTGCGGGGTTCGCTCGGCGCGAGGGGCGCGGCCCGGGTGGGCGGTGGCGGGAGGACCCGGGTGGTGGTCACCGTGGCGCCGAGGGCCAGGACCACGGCCCCGAGCGGGAACCAGCGCTCGCCGAGGAGGGCGATGAACGCGCTGCCCGCGGCGCCGCCCGCGGCGGTGCCGAGGTAGAGGGCGCTGCTGTTGAGGGAGATGAGCAGAGGAGCGTTGGCCGGGTCGATGGAGGCGAGCCGGTGGGGGAGGGCGACGGAGACCGACCAGCCGGCGATCGGCGTCACGACCGCGTAGGCCAGCGCACCCGGCATGGTCGCGGCGGCCCAGGGTAGTGCCGCGAAGGCGAGCGCGGCGACCGCGCTGCCGACCAGCAGCACCCGGCGGGCGCCGAGCCGGTCCACCAGCCTGCCGCCGAGCCAGCTGCCGGCGACCGAGGCGACGCCCGTCGCGAACAGGATCAGGCTGAGCCGGCCCGGGTCGCCACCGGTGGCCGGGCGCACGGCGGTGGCGAGATAGATGTAGACGGACTGGAAGGCGAGGAAGAAGACCAGGGTGGTGGCGGCCGCGCCGAGCACGCGGCGGTCGCCGAGCGGGGCGAGGCGGGCCCGAAGACCGGGTGCCGTGGCGGATGGAGCGGGCAGGTCGCGCAGCATCAGCGCGATGCCGGCGAAGGCAGCGGCGCCCAGGGCGGTGACGAGCCACATGGTCAGCCGCCAGTCGGTCCGCCCGACCCAGGTGCCCAGTGGCACGCCGAGTGCGGTGGCGACGGTCATCCCGCCCAGCACCGTGGCCAGCGCCCGTCCGCGCCGCTCGGGCGGGACGACTGCGGTGGCGACGGCGTTGGCGGTCGGGGTGTAGAGCGCGGCTCCGGCGGCGGCCAGCGCCCGGGTGGCCAGCAGGAGGCCGTACGTCGGGGCGAGCGCACTGAGTGCGTTGGCCACGGTGAACACGGTCAGTGCGGTGAGCAGCAGCCGGCGGCGCGGCCAGCGGGCGGTGAGCGTGGCGAGCACAGGGGCCAGCAGGGCGTAGGCCAGCGCGAAGACGGTGACCAGCTGGCCCGCCGCCGCGACGGAGACCCCCAGGTCCTCGGAGACGCGGCCGAGTATCCCGGCCATCACCATCGAATCGGTGCCCATGGCGAAGGTGCCGAGGGCGAGCAGGAGCAGGCGAAGGCGCACGGGTTCCCTCCCGGAGTGGCGCGCGGCCGATCGTTTGATACTCGTCAAACAATATGAATTGGTGGATGATTGTCAAACAATCGCGCCGAAGGAGGGTCGCCATGGCGGATGAGCTGTTGCCGCAGCCGGACACCGCGGACATCGAACTCGTCAAGGTGCTGCACGCCCTCGGCGACCCGGTGCGGCTGCGGCTGCTCGCCATCTACGCCGACGGCGCGGAGCACACCTGCGACCCCCGAGGGCTCGGCCTCGAGCAGCTCCACAAGTCGACCGTCTCCCACCACATGCGGGTACTGCGCGAGGCGGGCATCACCTCCACCAGGAGTGCCGGGCGCAACCGCTTCGTCCGGCTGCGCTGCGACGACCTCGACGCCCGCTTCCCCGGCCTGCTGGACGCACTGCTCCGCTCCCTCGAGCGCTGATCCGGCCGGTCGGGACCCAGGTGGATACCCAGGTGGAGGGGGCCGCCGAAGCCGGGCGGGGGGATGCCCGGCTCGCGGCGCCCGGTGGCGGACGGCCCGGGTCGCCGGCGACTGTGATCAAGTCGTGAGATTCCGGCTGCGCATCCGTCAAGTTCCGGGCGGCCGCTGACCGTTCGAGTACGGACTCCGTCGTTCCGGGCCGCGAACCAGGCCCGGTGACACCGCTGGATGGACATTCGACTATCGGGGATCCGAGTGATGGTCGCATACTCTGACCTGACCGTCGGTCCGGCGGCAAGATCTTTTACAGGCACGGGAGTACACGGTGGTTACCCCAGCACCGGTCGGTCCTGGCTCCACACCGACGGCGCGGCAGCGCTTTCGCGCGTGGATGCTGGAGGGCCTGTCCGACATGGCCAAGCATCATCCGGGGCCGGACGCCCAGGCCCCCGAAGCCCACAAGGGGCAGCGGTGGTGGAAGGTCATGTGCCTGACCGGCCTGGACTACTTCTCGACCCTCGGCTACCAGCCGGGCATCGCCGCGCTGGCGGCCGGCCTGCTGTCCCCGGTCGCGACGATCGTCCTGGTGCTGGTGACCCTCTTCGGTGCGCTGCCGGTGTACCGCCGGGTGGCGCAGGAGAGCCCGCACGGCGAAGGCTCCATCGCCATGCTGGAGCGGCTGCTGTCGTTCTGGAAGGGCAAGCTGTTCGTCCTGACGCTGCTCGGCTTCGCCGCGACCGACTTCCTGATCACCATCACGCTCTCGGCGGCCGACGCCACCGCCCACCTGGTGGAGAACCCGCACCTGACCGGCACCCTGCACGGCCACCAGGTGGTCATCACCCTGCTGCTGGTCGCCCTGCTCGGCGCGGTGTTCCTCAAGGGCTTCACCGAGGCGATCGGGCTGGCGGTGGCCCTGGTCGCGGTCTACCTGGCGCTGAACGTCGTCGTCGTGGTGGTGGGCCTGTACCACGTCATCGCCGCGCCGCACGTGATCACGGACTGGTCCAGCGCACTCACCGCCCAGCACGGCAATCCGGTGGTCATGATCGGGGTGGCCCTGGTGGTCTTCCCGAAGCTGGCCCTCGGTCTGTCCGGCTTCGAGACCGGTGTGGCGGTCATGCCGCACATCGAGGGTGACCCCGACGACACCGAGGAGCGGCCCACCGGGCGGATCCGCGGTACCCGCAAGCTGCTGACCGCGGCGGCAGTGATCATGAGCGCGTTCCTGATCACCACCAGCTTCATCACCACCCTGCTCATCCCGGCCGACGAGTTCCAGACCGGAGGGAAGGCCAACGGGCGCGCCCTGGCCTACCTGGCGCACCAGTACCTCGGCGGGGCGTTCGGCAGCATCTACGACCTCTCCACCATCGCCATCCTCTGGTTCGCCGGCGCATCGGCCATGGCCGGCCTGCTCAACCTGATGCCGCGCTACCTCCCGCGCTACGGCATGGCCCCGCACTGGGCCCGCGCGGTGCGGCCGATGGTGATGGTCCTCACCGCCGTGGCCTTCCTGGTGACCTGGCTCTTCGACGCCGACGTGGACGCCCAGGGCGGCGCCTACGCCACCGGTGTCCTGGTGCTGATCAGCTCGGCCGCCATCGCGGTGACCATCGCCGCCCGCCGGGCCGGCCAGCGCGGCTGGACCGTGGCCTTCGCGGCCATCTCGCTGGTCTTCGTCTACACGACGGCGATCAACGTCGCCGAGCGCCCCGACGGTGTGAAGATCGGTGCCTGCTTCATCGCCGGGATCATACTGGTCTCGCTGCTCTCCCGGCTGGCCCGCGCCTTCGAACTCCGGGTCACCAGCGTCAACTTCGACGACACGGCCGAGCGGTTCCTGCGGGACTGCGCCCACCGGACGATCCGGCTCATCGCGAACGAGCCCAACAGCCGCGACATGGCGGAGTACCGCGACAAGCTCCGCCAGATCCGTGCCGACAACGACCTCCCGGCGGAGGACGACCTGGTCTTCGTGGAGGTCACCGTCCGGGACCCGTCGGACTTCGAGGCCGAGCTGACGGTACGCGGAGAGGTCATGCACGACCGCTACCGGGTGCTGGCGCTGGAGAGCTCCAGCGTCCCCAACGCCCTGGCGGCGCTGCTGCTGCACGTCCGGGACCTGACCGGCCAGCAGCCGCACATGTACTTCGAGTGGACCGAGGGCAACCCCTTCGCCCAGTTCCTGCGGTTCTTCCTGTTCGGCCAGGGCGAGGTCGCACCCGTCACCCGCGAGGTGCTCCGCGAGGCCGAACCCGACCGCAACCGCCGCCCCCGCGTCCACGTCGGCTGATTCCGCGGCCCGCCGGTCGGCGCCGGCGCGAACGGCGCCGACCGGGCCCTGAGACTAGGGTGGAGGAGTTCAACCGGGCCTGGTCGGGGACTGGTGGTGGGCGATGTGATCCGCTGGGTCCACCTGGAGTCGCAGTGGCGCCGAGAGGCGCTGCGGACCAATCTGTGGGTCGTCCCGACACTGGAGGTCGTCCTCGCCGGCGGCCTCTTCGTCGTCACCTGGATGCTGGACCGGGCGGCGTACCGGGGCGCGCTGGCCCTGCCGCCCTGGGTGATCAGCGGAACGGCCGACGCGGCCCGGCAGATCCTCGCCGCCATCGCGGCGGCCCTGATCACCGTGGTCGGCGTGGTGTTCTCGATCATGATCGTGACGCTCACGCTGGCCTCCACCCAGTTCGGACCGCGGATGCTGCGGACCTTCATCCGCGACCGCACCACTCAGCTCACCCTGGGCACCTTCGTCGGGACGTTCGTCTACGCGATCCTCGCGCTGGTCTCCATCGGCCCCTCCTCGTACGGGGACTTCGTCCCGCACCTGTCGATCACCGTGTGCATGGTGCTGGTGCTGGTCGACCTGGCGGTGCTGATCTACTTCATCCACCACATCGCCACCTCCATCCAGCTGCCCCGCGTGATCGCCAGCATCGCGGTCGAACTGTCCGAGGCGATCGAGGCGGGCGCGGGGGAGCCCGAGTGGGAGGGTGAGGTCGAGCGCGGCCCGTCGGCAGCCGAGCTGCACGTCCGGCTGAACGAGTCGGGAGCGGCGGTGCCGGCCCCGGCCAGCGGCTATCTGCAGTTCATCCGTCACCGCACGCTGGTGCGCATCGCAACCGAACTCGACGCCGTCATCCGGCTGGACCACCGCCCCGGGCACTTCCTGGTCCAGGGACACCAGCTGGCCACGGTCTGGCCCGCCGCGGCGGCGCCCGAGGTGGCCCGCAGCTTCGCCCGGGCCCACATCACCGGCCCCTCCCGTACGCTCGCCCAGGACATCGCCTTCGCGGTCGACCAACTGGTCGAGATCGCCATCCGGGCGCTGTCGACCGCGGTGAACGACACCTTCACCGCGCTGACCTGCATCGACTGGCTGGGCGAGGGACTGTGCCGGATCGCGGCCGGCTGGCAGCCCAACCCGGTCCACCGGGACGAGGCGGGCCACATCCGGGTGATGGCGGTGCCGGTGAGCTACGAGCGACTGGTCCAGCGCGCCTTCGAGAAGATCCGCCAGGCGGGCCGCGGCATGCCGGCGGTACTGATCCGGCAGCTCGACGCACTCGCGCAGATCATGGCGGAGACCACCACCCCGGAGCAGCGCCGGGTGCTGCTGGAACAGGCCGAGATGATCGACCGGCTGAACGCCGAGACGGTCACCGAAGCGGCCGACCGCGCCGACGTCCACCGCCGCTACCTGGCCGTACTCGCGGTCCACGCGAGCCTGACCGAGCAACCCTGACCCGCCGGTCGCCGTCCGGCGGCATCGCAGGACCCCGCACGACTCAGCGGCGCAGGCGGTTCGCGCCAGGCCGCGCCACACACGCTTCCTCGCGGAACAGGGCGGAACAGGGCGGAACAGGGCGGTTCGCGGAGGCGACCGGTCCGTACGCTCAGTCCGAGCGGCGGATCGCCAGCAGGGCGGCGTCGTCGTCGAGGCCGGCGCCGACGTGGGCGTGCACATCGGCGACGAGGTGGTCCAGCAGGGCGCCGGGGTCCTGCTCGGGCAGCTGGGACAGCCGCTCGGCGACGGGATAGAACCGGCCGCCGGGGTCGCGGGCCTCGGAGATGCCGTCGGTGTGGAGCAGCAGCAGATCGCCTTCGCCGAACCGCACCTTTCCGGCCTGGTACCGTCCGCCGGTCAGCTTCAGCAGAGCCAGCGGTGGAGCGTCGACGGGCGGCCGGACCTCGCTCACCCCGGTGGCGGTCCGCAGCAGCGGCGGCGGGTGGCCGCAGTTGACCACCTGGACCGGGCCCGCCCCCTGGGGGACGTCGAGCAGTACCGCCGTGACGAAGTCCTCGGCGCTCAGGTCGCGGCGCAGCGCCGAGTCCAGCCGGGTCGCGACCTCGGCCAGGTCGTCCTCGGCCCTGGCCGCCTCGCGGAACACCCCGAGGACGTCGGCGGCCGTCTCCACCGCGATCAGCCCCTTGCCCCGGACGTCGCCCAGCAGCACCCGGATCCCCCTCGGGGTGCGGACCACCTCGTAGAGGTCGCCGCCGATCCTGGCCTCGGCGGCCGCCGCCAGATACCGCACGGCGATCCGCAGCGAGCCCACCCGCGACGGGACCGGCCGCAGCAGTGCCCGCTGGGCGGTCTCCGAGACGGTGCGGACCTGACGCAGTTCCCGTTCGCGTGCGGCGACCAGTGCGACGTTCGCGCTGCTTATCAGCGCGACGGCGAGCACCGCACCGGCGGCGGTGGCATGAACGACCGGGGACACGAAGGGATTGGTGAAGACCAGGAGCAGCACCACCACCGTGGTGAGCACCCCGGCCAGCAGTGGTACCAGTGCCCGCCGGGTGCCCACCCCGGCCAGTACCGGGACCGCCGTCAGCACGGGGGAGAAGGTGGACTTCGGCCCGGTCGCGAGATCGAACGCGACGGTCGCCGCGGTCACCACGGCCCCGGCCAGCACCAGCCAGCGGAAACCCACGGGCGGGAGCGACACGTAGCGCGGTGGCCGACCTCGGGCGCCCCCGGCGTCGTCGGACACTGCGGCCGCCCTTCTTCCGGACGGCCCCACCTGCCGGAGCCGTTTCCTCTCTCCTACTGTTCACCACCCGGCGCGGGTCTGCGACAGGGAGCGAGGCGGCGCGGTCCCGGCGCCCGATGCGTCAGCCGGGGACCCGGAGCGGCTGTCGACGCCCGTACGGCCCGCTCAGGCGGCCACCCGGTCGGCCGGACCCCCGGAAGGGGCGGGCCAGCTCTCCAGGGCGCGCCGGCTGCGGAACCTGTGCTGCTCCCCGGTGACCGGGTCGGTGAACTCCAGAGACCTGGCCAGCAGTTGCAGCGGGGAGCGGAAGTCGTCCAGGGCTGTGTCCGGGAGGATCTCCGGGTAGAGCGGGTCGGACAGGATCGGCACGCCCAGGCCGCACATGTGCACCCGTAGCTGATGAGTCCGGCCGGTCACCGGGGTGAGGCGGTAGCGGCCCAGCGCACCCCGGGTCTCGGCCAGTTCGATCCGGCTCTCGCTGTTGGGCGGGCCGGGGACCTCCTGGGCGGTGAGGACGCCGTGCTCCTTGACGATCCGGCTGCTCACCGTGCGCGGCAGGTCGAGCGCCGGATCGTAGGGCGCGACCGCCTCGTACTCCTTGCGCACCTGCCGCTCCTGGAACAGCCCCTGGTACGCGGCCCGGTGCTCGGGCCGGATGACGAACATGGCGAGGCCCGCGGTCAGCCGGTCGAGCCGGTGCGCCGGGCTTAGCGTGGGCAGGTCGAGCTCCCGGCGCAGCCGGGCGAGCGCGCTCTGGGTGATGTGCTGTCCGCGCGGCGACATCGCCATGAAGTGCGGCTTGTCCGCGACCACCAGGTTCTCGTCGCGGTGCAGCACCGTGATCGGGAACGGCACCGGGACCTCGTCGGGGAAGTCGCGGTGGTACCAGAGGAAGGCACCCGGCGCGTACGGAGCGTCGGGTGCGATCGGTCCGCCCGTCCCGACCACGGCGCCCTCGCCGAGCATGGCGTCGATCACCGACGCCGGTACCGGCAGCCGGTCGACCAGGTGGTCGCGCACCGTGGCCCACTTGCGGTCCACGGGCAGGCGGAGGCGGACCGGGTCGATGCCCAGTCGTTGCGGCAGAGGGGCGGGCGGCGCCTTGGTCTTGCGTCTCATCGCGGGTCAGCGTAGCGGTCGGCCGGGCGCGCGGGCGAACCCATTCCAATAACAGGTCGATCGCACACCCACTTGCGAATGTAAATAAGACTATTTCTGGGATTCGAGAAAGGTATTGCATTGTCGATCAGTGCGGATATTTAATTGTCCCGCCCTGCTTCTCATGGAAGGAAACACGGTGTCCAAGTTCCGGAATTACTTCTCCGTCGCGCTCGCAACCACTGCGCTCACCGTCGGCGGCGTGCTGGCCGGTAGCGCGTACGCTTCCGCGCCTGCCGCGACCGGCCACGGCGTACGGGAGGTCAAGAGCGTCAGGAGCGATTCCCACTTCTACCCGCCGGCCACGCTGAACAAGAACCAGGCGTGGACTTCCGGGAACGGCCGGACGGTGCTCCGGGTCCAGGAGGACGGCAACTTCGTGCTCTACAAGGACGGCCGGCCGGCCTGGCAGGCTCCCGGGGCCTGGCCGAACGGCAACGCCGCGGTGATGCAGGAGGACGGTAACTTCGTGCTCTACGACCGGAACGGCCACCCGCTCTGGGCCTCCAACACCTGGCACCGGGGCGCCTACGTGGCCGTGCAGGACGACGGCAACGTGGTCGTCTACGACCACAACAACCGTCCGGTCTGGGCCACCAACACCGGGGACTGACATCGACTCCCCGCATCACTGGACGGCCGTCGGCCTTCGCGCCCGGATTGATTCGGGTGCGAAGGCCGATGTGCCGATTCCCGGAATTACGTACCGAGGTGCTCTGATCCGCAGTCGCCGATGCCTCGGGCTCCAACAACTCATGGGCTCCGGCATCCCCGGTGGGCGTCCAGGCTCCCGATGCCCCCGGCTCCAGGTGCTCCGGGGTCGGGGATGTGCGGGCTCAGATGTCGCGGAAGGTCTCGATCTTGGCGCCGACCGAGTTCAGTCGCTCGGCCAGGTCCTCGTAGCCGCGGTTGATGACGTACACGTTGCGCAGTACGGAGGTGCCCTCAGCCGCCAGCATCGCCAGCAGGATCACCACCGCCGGGCGCAGCGCGGGCGGGCACATCATCTCGGCCGCCCGCCAGCGGGTGGGCCCCTGGACGAGCAGCCGGTGCGGGTCCAGCAGCTTGACGTCGGCGCCGAGGCGGCCCAGCTCGGTGAGGTAGATGGCGCGGTTCTCGTAGACCCAGTCGTGGATCAGCGTGGTGCCGTGGGCGGCAGCGGCGATCACTGCGAAGAACGGGATGTTGTCGATGTTGATGCCCGGAAAGGGCATCGGGTGGATCTTGTCGATCGGTGCGGTGAGCTTGCAGGGGCGCACGGTCAGATCCGTCAGCCGGGTGCGGCCGTTGAGCGCCGGGTACTCGGAGCTGCGGTCGTAGTCCAGGCCCATCTGCTCCAGCACGGCGAGCTCGATCTCCAGGAACTCGACCGGCACCCGGCGGATCGTCAGCTCGGAGGAGGTGACCACGGCGGCGGCCAGCAGGCTCATCGCCTCGACCGGGTCCTCGGCGGGCGCGTAGTCGACGTCGCAGGTGATCTCCGGCTTGCCGTGCACGGTGAGGGTGGTGGTGCCGATGCCCTCGATCCGCACGCCCAGCCGCTCCAGGAAGAAGCACAGGTCCTGGACCATGTAGTTCGGGCTGGCGTTGCGGATCACGCTCACCCCGTCGTGCCGGGCGGCGGCCAGCAGGGCGTTCTCGGTCACGGTGTCGCCGCGCTCGGTCAGCACGATCGGCCGGTCCGGCGAGACCGCGGGCGAGACGCTGGCGTGGTAGCTGCCGCCGGTGGTGGCCACCTCCAGGCCGAAGCGGCGCAGCGCGGTCAGGTGCGGCTCGACCGTACGGGTGCCGAGCTCGCAGCCGCCGGCGTACGGGATCTCGAAGTGGTCGGCGCGGTGCATCAGCGGACCGAGGAACATCAGCACGCTGCGGGTCCGCCGGGCGGCCGCGACGTCCATGGCCGCCAGGTTCAGCTCAGCGGGCGGGGTCAGTTCCAGATCGCGTCCGTCGTTCAGCCAGCGGACCTTGACGCCGATGCTGGTGAGGACGTCAAGGATGCGATAGACCTCCTCGATCCTGGCGACCTCCCGGAGGGTGGTCCGACCGGTGGTCAGCAGTGAGGCACAGAGCAGCGCGACGCAGGCGTTCTTGCTGGTGCGGACATCGATGGAGCCCGACAGCCGGGTGCCGCCGGCCACCCGCAGGTGCATCGGACCCGCGTAGCCGAGCGAGACGATTTCACTGTCCAGGGCCTCGCCGATGCGGGCGATCATCTCCAGACTGAGGTTCTGCTTGCCCTGCTCGATCCGGTTCACCGCACTCTGACTGGTTCCCAGGGCCTCGCCGAGCTGGGCCTGAGTCAGGCCTCGGTGCTGACGGGCATCACGGATGAGCTTGCCGATACGCATGAGGTAGTCGTCGGTCACGCAGCAGACCATATCTCATATTTGAGATACGACTGGCGCGGGGAGGTCCCGGAGCCGATGCCGGGCGTCGCGCCGCAGCCCCTAGGCCGCCCCTCATGGCGACCACTCTTCCCGAGCCCGCACCGGCCACCGTCGGCGTGACCGAGCTGCTCCAGGACCTGTACGGCGGCTACGCCGCACTCCGCGCGACCGCTCCCGTGCAGCGGATCACCGGCCCCGACCGACTGCCGTTCTGGCTGGTCACCAGGTAGCAGGACGTCAAAGACCTGCTTACCCCGCGCTGCTCCCCGCCGCCGTCGAGGAGCTCACCCGCTACGACACCCCCGCGCCGCTGGCGATCCGCCGGTTCCCGCTGGAGGACCTCACCGCCGGTGAGGTCACGATCCCCGCCGGGGAGACCGTTCTGCTCTCCCTCGGCTCAGCCAACCACGACCCGGACCGCTACGAGCGGCCCGACCGCCTCGACCTCCGGCGCCGGGAGAGCACCCACCTCTCCCTCGGTCACGGGATCCACTACTGCGTCGGCGCGCCCCTGGCGCGGATGGAGACCGGCATCGCCATCGCCACCCTGCTGCGGCGCTTCCCCGATCTGGCCCTGGACGTCCCGCGCGACACCCTGCGCCGGCGGCCCTCGATCCGGGCCCGCGGGCTGCTGGCCCTCCCGGTGCGGTTCTGACCCCGGGCACCTGATCGGCCGGGCGGTGCCCTCGACCACCGCCCGGCCGATCGGACTGTCGTCGACGCGTCAGGCGCGCCGCCCCCAACTCGCAAGCCGCGCTGAGAACATGGCGGGATGAGCGGAAAGCCGACCGGTGCCGGGGAGTCGCTGCCGGCCGTCCTGATGGTTCTGACCGTGGTCAGCGGCTTCCTCGACGCGGTCAGCTTCCTCGGACTGGGCAGGGTCTTCACGGCCAACATGACCGGCAACGTGGTCCTGGTCGGCTTCGCGGCGGCGGGTGCGCCGGGGTTCTCGGCCGCGGCCTCGCTGACCTCGCTGGCCGGGTTTCTCGCGGGCGCCGTGGCGGGCGGACGGTTCGCGGTGGCGATGAACTCCCGTCCGACGCACCGGTGGTTCGGCGGAGCGCTGGCGGCGGAGGCGGTGCTGACCGGCCTGGCCGCCGCCGTCGCGGCGCTGGCCTCGGGTGAGGCGGGCCGCTACGCGGTGATCGCCGTGCTCGCGGTGGCCATGGGCTTCCGCAACGCCTCGGTGCGCAGGGCGGCCGTCGCCGACCTGACCACCACCGTGCTCACCATGACGCTGACCGGCCTGGCCGCCGACTCGCGGCCGGCCGGCGGCACGGGCCCGCGTTCCGGGCGCCGGGCCGGGGCGGCGGTCGCGATGGGGCTCGGCGCCTTCCTCGGCGCCGGGTTCCAATCGCACCACGGGGTGGCCTGGTCGCTGCTCCTGGGTACCGTCGTGGTCACGGCGTTGGCCGTCGGCCACGTGGCCCACGGTGAGCTCACCGTGCGCTGACCCGCGAGAAGCCGGCCCGGGCGTGGGGGAGCCGGCCAGGGCGCCGCACGGTGTCCTGGGCAGGACGATCACCTGTGAGATGTGGGGGTGGGCGATCGAGCACGCCGGGCCGGACACCGTGCGGCACACCGGTGGGCCGTCGGGGATCACTGCCATCAAACCTACGCCGTACCGGATGCGGTGACGATGGACTCGATTCGGGGATCATGGTGGTTTCCTCCACCCCGGCTGCGGTACTCGCCCGGGGAGAGGCCGGTCTCGCGGCGGAAGAACCGGCAGAAGTACGCGGGATCGGCGAAACCCGCCTCCTTGGCTATCTGTCGTACCGTCAGATCCGTTCGCAGGAGTAGCCGTTGTGCATCGAGCGTTTGGCTGCGCCGGATCAGGCTGCCCGGGGTCAGGCCCAGCGCCGACTTCACGATCTCGCTCAGGTAGCCGGCCGAGATGCCCAACTCCCGTGCGTACGAGCGCACCGAGCGCTCCGCCTGCCCCGGTCGGGCGATCAGGCGGGTGAACTCGGCCACCAGCTCGGCCGGTCGTCCGCCGACCCGGTCCTCGGCCGCTGGGGCGTCGCCCGCACCGGCTGCCGCCCGCAGCGCCCACACCGACAGCACGTGCAACTGCGAGCGCAGCACTCCGGCGTACCCCATCTCGGCCGCGCGGTACTCCCGGGCCATCGCCTCGATCAAGTCGCCGAACCGTCGCGCCGCCCCCTCGTCCAGACTCAGCCACGGGCGGCTGCTCAGCTCGCGCAGCGCCGCACCGTCCTCGGGGTGGGCCAGCAGGAACTCCTCGTTGAAGAGCACCACCCAGCCGTTGACGTCGTCGGCGTCCTCCCAGTGGTGGACCTGGCCGGGGGTGATCACGCACAGGTGCGGTGGGCGCAGCGGTCTGCGGGCCAGGTCCACCACATGGCAGCCGGAGCCGTCGGCGATGTAGACGATCTCGTAGAAGGAGTGCCGGTGCGGAAAGGCCGCCCGTGACATCGGGCCGATCGAGTCGAATGATCCGATCGCGAACGGAGGTACCTGCGGGGCCGGTACCTCCAGTACGTGCAGTGGGACCGCGAGATTCCGCGCCCCGCCCGGCCCGGGGCCTCGGGTCTCGCGTGTCCGTTCCGCCACCGAGTGCCGTGCGGGCTGCTCGTCAGCCCACTGCCCGGCCGTCGGCTTCCCGGCCGGGCCCAGGACGGGACCTGGCTCCAACGATCGTTCCATCGCAGCAGTCTGCGGGCGCCACCGGAGGGCGTCCACCCCGCCCGGCAGTCGCCGTCTCACTCCGCCGGCTCGGTCTGCTCCTTCCGGTGCTGCTGGTGCTCCCAGAGGGCGTGGCCGGCCAGGGCGCCCGCGAAGACCGTGAAGCCCACCCCGACCAGCCAGGACTGCACCACCAGCACCGTGCCGATCACGCCGTAGGAGAGCGCGTTGGAGATGATCAGCGGGCGGAAGACCAGCTCGGAGAAGAACCGCAGTCCGACCAGGGCCAGTACCGTCAGCGCGGAGCCGGGGAAGAGCGCCCGCCACGGCACCCGGCCGCCGAGCAGCAGCCACTTGGTCCACCAGAAGAACAGCAGACCGCCGCCGAGCGCGGTCGCCAGGCGGAGCGCGGGCTGGGCCGGGCTGGACTGCCAGGGCACGCCGGCCCAGGAGGCGACCAGCAGGAAGCCGACCAGCCCGGCGAGCCCGATCGCCTGCCGCCAGACGGCGTGCCAGGCGGCCGGGGGCAGCCGCCAGACACGTTCGTAGCCGGTCTGCACGGCCGCCATGAAGGAGATGCCGAAGACGCTGGCGACCGCGAGGCTGAGCGCGGTGGTGGTGCTGAGCGCCTGGGTCGGGGAGGAGAACAGGTCCCGGACCTCCTGTGCGGAGCGGCCGGAGAGTCCGAGCCCGTCCACCACCCAGCCGGCGAACCCGGCTCCGTGCACGGGGGAGGCGGCGGCGACCACGATCAGCAGCGGGACGAGGGTGACGAAGCCGAGGGCCGCGAAGCCCATCGCCCGGTGCATCAGCTCCATCTCGCGCCCGTGGCGCCAGATCCGGTGGACCGCGATCCGGATCGCTCCGTGCCTGGGCAGTGGTCCGGTGAGCGCGCTCGCCCCGGTCCGGCGGTTGCCCCGCGGCCCGGGCCCGGCCGCGCGCTCGGGTGCTCCGGACATGGTCACCGATCACCTCCGTTCCCAGACTCTCATCCGGCACCGGCCCGGGCCCGGCCGGACACGGCTCGCCGCCCGTCCGGAGCCGACCGCTCTCCGCGGAGCCGTACGTCCACCCGGGCTGCCCGGGCCTTGGAGCGGTGTGTCAGGAAAGCGGTCGTGAGCCTCCACGTCACCAGAGGTCGGTGCGGTGTCCCGAGACCAACTCGCCGATGTGCGACAGGACTTCACCGGTCGGTCGCGGATCGATCCTGCGGCCGTCCCGCAGACGCAGCGCGATCTCGTCGACGGCGGCCTCGCGGGCGCCGATGACGGCCTGGTACGGGACGAGCCGGGCGGCACGGATCCGGGCGCCCAGGCTTCCCTGCGCCGGGCCGGCCGACTCGGCGCGCAGTCCCCGCTCCAGGCAGCGCTCCACGAAGGCCGCGGCCGCCGGGGCCTCCTCCTCCGACACCGGGAGCGCCACCACCTGGACCGGTGCCAGCCAGGCCGGGAAGGCGCCGCCGTGCTGCTCGATCAGGTGGGCGACGGCCCGCTCGACGCTGCCGATGATCGCTCGATGGACCATCACCGGGCGGTGCCGCGAGCCGTCCGGGCCGATGTAGCCGAGGTCGAACTGCTCCGGCTGGTGGAAGTCGACCTGAACGGTGGACAGGGTCGCCTCCCGGCCGGCCCCGTCCGCGATCTGCACGTCGATCTTCGGGCCGTAGAAGGCCGCCTCGCCCGCCACCGCTTCGTACTCCAGCCCCGAACTCTCCAGCACCTCGGTGAGCAGCGCGGTCGAGCGCTCCCACAGCTGGGGCGCGGCGACGTACTTCCCACCCTCACCCGGCAGCGACAGCCGGATCCGCGCCGGGGTGATCCCCAGCGCCCGGTAGGCCCGCCGGATCAGCTCCAGGGCCGCCCGCACCTCGTCGGCGACCTTGTCGATGGTGCAGAAGACGTGCGCGTCGTTGAGCTGGATCGCCCGCACCCGGGTCAGCCCGCCCAGCACCCCGGACAGCTCCGAGCGGTACATGCCGCCCAACTCGGCCATCCTGAGTGGGAGTTCGCGGTAGCTGTGAGCCCGGGAGCGGAAGATCAGCGCATGGTGCGGACACAGGCTCGGGCGCAGCACCATCTGCTCACCGCCCAGGGCCATCGGTGGGAACATGTCGTCGCTGTAGTGCGACCAGTGTCCCGAGATCTCGTAGAGCTCGCGCTTGCCGAGCGCGGGCGAGTACACGTGCCGGTAGCCCGCCCGCCGTTCCACCTCGCGGATGTACTCCTCCAGGCTGTGTCGAACGGCGGCGCCCGCGGGCAGCCAGTACGGCAGGCCGGAGCCGATCAGCGGGTCGGTGTCGAAGAGGTCCAGCTCGCGGCCGAGCTTGCGGTGGTCGTGCATGGGTGGTGGTCTCCCTGTGATCGGGTGGGGCGGGCGACCACGGGATCCACACGACGAAGCCCCGGGGCTCTCGCCCCGGGGCTTCGCGGTAGGAACACGAATCAGCGCGCCGGGACCGAGTCCGGCGTCGTCGTCAGGTTCACAGCGCGCTTCATGCGATCAACGCTAGCAGCGATCATGCCGCTCGGACAACGGTGTTCATCGCTCCGCGGCCCGTCGCCGTCAGCTCAGCACGTCGGCCAGCTGCGGCACCAGCTCCGGTCTGGACAGTTCGAAGGCCAGCCAGGAGCCGTCGCCGAACTCCAGGTCCAGCCGGCAGCGTTGCCGGGCCGGATGCGGCTCACCCCGGCGCCGGTACGTGCCGTGCGGCAGCTCGGCGATCACCTGGGCGTCGTACGGTTCGTCGTGCACCCGGGTGCAGGTCAGCAGGAGCAGCCGATGGCTGGTCACCGCCAGGGCGATGCGGGTGCTCAGTCCGGCGGGCGGCCGGTCGCCGGAGAGGTAGCAGGAGACGAGCAGACGCCCGGCCGTGCTCTCCCAGCCACCGGACCAGGCGCCGCCGTGGAACTTCCGCCGGATCGCCGGGTAGACCCGGTTCTCCACCCACTCCGCCGCGGCCTGGAACCAGGTGGGCGGCCAGAGCCAGACCAGGAAGCCGAAGGCCCGCTCCAGGCCGCCCGCCTCGCGGTCGAGGTTCGGCAGGTACTCCCGGGGGAGGGCGGGAAGCAGGCCGTCGAGATAGCCGGGAGCCGCGGCCAGGAGGGTCTCCCCCGGACGCAGGTGGGCCGCCACGACGGGGTGCAGCCAGGCGTCCCCGGCGGGTGCCGGGGCCGAGGCCCCCTCGGGCGGGAGCTGGGAGGTGCTCACCCGAACGCCTCCTCGATGCGGCTGCGGTCGACGTGGTACGGCTCGGGCTCCTCGGTGCCGTGCGGGTCCAGCGAGCGCTGTCCGGTGTCACTGGTGAGGAACTCCTTGAGCGGGTCCTTCCAGTTGTTCTCCATGCCGAGCCCGTGCTCCACCGCGCCCAGGGTGTGCTCGCCGAGCTGACCGGCCACCACATGGTGCGCGAGCCGGTCCCGGAAGCTGAGACCGTTGGGGTTCTTGAGCATGCTGCCGTTCTGCCGGATCACCTTGGCCGCCGCCCGGACCGCCTGCCGCGCCTTCTTGACCTCCTCGACCGACTTGCCGGCCCGCTCCGCCGCCTTCAGCTCCTTGACCGCGTCCATCAGCTCGCGCAGGGTCTTGGCCAGTCCCGCCGAGACCTTCTCGATCTTCGCGATGTACACGGCCACCTCGGCCTCGCTGACCAGGGCGTCCACCACGGTGGCGAGACCGGCCGTGAACAGGTCGAGGATGAAGCTGGTCGCGAGCATGCCGACCAGCAGGTCGATCAGCTCGGTGATCAGGTGGATCACCGTCTCCTCGGCCAGCGCGCACTCCGCGGCCGCCTGGCCGAGGATCCCGGCCGTCTGGGCCATGTCGTCGGCGGTACCGTCCATCGCCTGGACGATCTCACCCATGTGCCGGCCGAAGGCCTCCGAGGCCTGCCCGTGCCAGTTCGCCGAGAGCTGCCGGGCGCCGGTCCGCAGGTCGTCGGCGACCTTCTGCATCTCGACCGCCTGCTGCTGCCAGTCCTTGGCGGCCTCGGTGAGCAGCTCCGGGGCTCCGGTGACCTTTTCGAGCAGCTTGATGGCGCCGGTCTGCTCCAGCGTCCACTGCACGGCGTCGTCGAGAGCGCCGTCGATGCCGCTGCGATCGGGCTTCTTGGCCTCCTGGATCTGCGGCAGCGTCAGATGACCGGGCTGTTGCGCCCACTGGTACGCCCCGCCGCTGTCGGCCGGCCCGCCGGGGTCGATCATCAGGCACCCCCGCCCATGGCGCCGCTGGTCGCCGACTCGGCGTCGCGGTAGTTGCCGCTCGCGCCCGTCAGCCCCTCGACGGTCTCCCGCAGCAGGCCGTCCAGGTCCAAGCAGTCCTGCACGTCGGCGTCGGAGTGCTCCTGGTAGGCCGAGTGCAGGTTCTGTGCGTCGGGCAACAGGCCGAAGGCGTCCGAGGGGACCGAGATCGAACCGATCGCGCTCATGATCTGCGACACCCGCTCGGCCGCGTCCTCCACCTGTCCGGCGTAGACGTCGAGGGCGTCGGGATGGACATGATATCCGTCTGACACTCTTCCCCCTTTTCCGGCGATGTACCTTGCGCACCGCACTGGGGCGATGAGGTTATCGCACATGCGAGTCCGTTCAGAGCTGGCCCAACTGCGTTGCAGAAAAGTCTCGTAAAGAAATTCCCATGAAATTGTGGCCGCTTGAACCGGGCCCGCCGGGCGCCTCGGGTGGCCAGGTCGAGGTGGGGGGTGGCGGCATTCTGGTGACGCGTCACAATCCCACGGGTGAATCGGTGTGGAATCAGCTGACGACCGCGCCGAATCCGACGAAGAGGCAGATCGGCACGGACAGCAGTGCCAGTAGCGGCCAGGCGAATCGCAGGTACTGGTCGTAGCGGACCTTCGCCAGGCAGGCGCCGCCGACGGTGACGGCGGTGGTCGGCACCCACACACGGCGAGCACGAACAGGAAGACCGCCGCACTGCCGTAGAGCGCTCCGTCGAAGGTCGGGCAGACCTCGCCGGTGTGCGGGTCGCGGATGCCGTAGCGGCCGTCGACGGGGGAGAGGAGCAGGTCCTCCAGGCGGCTGGTGACGGGCAGTCCGACCGAGATCCGGTGGTACGTCCCCCGGATCCGGATGTCGCTCGCGTTGCGCTGATGCTCCCCGGGCGGGATCAGGAAGGCCAGGGCCAAGACCGGAACGGTGAGCAGTGTCAGCACGGTGATCGCGCTCGGGAAGGTGACCCGGCGCTTCCCCGTCGCCCGCGGCTGGTCCGGAGGTCCCGTCGCCCGCTCCTCGCTGCTCCCGGTTCGGTGCCGTCCCCCCAGCACCATGCGCAGTGCGGCGGGCGCGCCGCCGCCGCTGCTGGGCCGTACGGGCAGGGGCGGCCGTCGAGGTGCTGTCTGCTTGTCAGCAGCGGACTCCCTAAAATTCCCTGTTGATCCATAAGTGATGTACTTTTAGGGTCAATAGCGGAGCCCGATGCGGGTGGAGCGTGGTTGGGAGGGCGTGGTGCGGCAGCTCTACTACTCGGTGGAGCAGGTGGCGGACCTGCTGGGACTGCACGTCAGAACGGTGCGCGGCTATGTGCGGGAGGGGCGCCTGAAGGCGACCCGGGTCGGCCGGCAGTACCGGATCACCCGCGAGGACCTGGAGGCCTTCACCGGTGTGCCCGCCCCCTCGGCCGTCCGCCGTACCCGCCATGCCGAGGTGTCCGGCATCGTGCAGATCGACGCGATCGGCGCCGAGGAGACCGTCCGCCTGACCAACACGGTGATCGCAGCCGCGCAGAGCCGGGGCGGGGAGAGCGGTGACCACCTGCGGGTGGAGACCGTCTATGACGAGGAGCGAGCGATCCTCAAGATCATCGCACTGGGTGGCCTCGGCACCGTGGCGGACCTGCTGAAGGTCGTCGAGGCGCTGGTCGACGAACCGCGCTGACCGGCGTTCCACGCCGGCTGAGCCGAAGGCGGCACTCCTGCCGAGGCGGGAAACCTGCTCAAGGAACAGGCGCGACCGCGCCGGAACCCCTACCCACGACAGAAGGGACACAGCCCCATGGCAGACATACTCCAGCAGCTCGAAGGCACACCCGTCCTGGTCTGCGCACCGGACGGCGCACCGCTGAGCGGCGAGCGCGAGGCGACCGACCTGATCGGCAACGGGGCCTACCAGGGCGCAGCCTGGGTCGCAGTCCCGGTCGAGCGGCTCACGGACGACTTCTTCCGGCTGCGGACCCGCGTCGCGGGCGACATCGTCCAGAAGTTCGCCAACTACCGGCTCGGGCTCGCCGTCATCGGGGACATCTCCCGGCACGTGAGCGTCAGTACCGCGTTGGAGGACTTCGTCCGCGAGAGCAACCGCGGCCGCCAGCTCTGGTTCCTGTCGGACCTGGACGCCCTGCGGGCCCGGCTCGCGGGCCGCTGACGGCCGGAGGCGTCGAACACGGGCTCCGGCGCCCGCCGGTGCGTCTGCACGCGGCGAAGGGGCCGGGCGCCGGCCCGACCCCTTCGCCGCGGTGCTGCCACTCAGCCGAGCTTGGCCTTGAGGAACCCCGCGCCGTTGTAGGAGCCCCAGCCGGTCACCTTGTCGTAGCCCTTGGCCGCGCTGTAGGCGCCGTTGGAGCCGCTGGTGACGTCGTGGAAGGCAGCGCCGTAGCCGGCCGAGGAAGCCAGCGAGTAGATGGTGCTGTTGGCGAAGCCGAAAGCGGGCTTCGACTTGGCCTTGGCCTCGCTGTTGTAGACGGCGGTGAACGCCGCCCAGTTGGGAGCGGCCGCGCTGGTGCCGCCGTAGGTGTACCAGCCGCCCCCGGTGTAGACGGCCCAGCCACTGGCGGGGTCGGCGACGGCGGCGACGTCGGGCACCGCGCGCTTGGCGCCGGTGTTCACCTTGGTCTGGTAACTCGGGGTGGCGAAGACCGAGGAGACGCCGCCGCCGCTGCCGCTCCAGGCGGTCTCCCGGCTCCAGCCGCCCGAGGAGGTGGTGGAGAGCGTGGTGCCTCCGGTGCCGGTGACGTACGGATCGGCAGCCGGGAAGTCCACCGAGGTGCCGCCGTTGCCGGCGTCGTCGGAGCCGCTGTCACCAGAGGCGGCGTAGACCGACTGCCCCTGAGCGGCGGCCTCCTTGAAGTCGGTGTCCACCGCGACCCGGTTGGACGCCGTCTCGCCCGCCTCGTAGATGCCCCAACTGATCGAGATGACCGGCACGTTGTCGCTGACCAGCTTGCTGTAGAGGGCGACCTCGCCGGCGTCGCTGTTCGGCGCCTCGTAGACCTTCACAGCGGCGCCGGGCGCCAGCGCGTGGATGACCTCGATGTCCAGCTCGACCTCGCCCTGGCCGGACAGGTCGGTGGTGCCGCCGCCGGCGCTGACCACGGCCGGGGTGGGCGGGGTGAGGCCGTAGTACTTGTCGTAGGCGGTGATGTTCGACTGCTGGAAGGCGGAGAACTCCGCCACCGCGACCGTCTGTCCCTTGCCGGTGTAACCGGCGCTGATCGCGGAGTTGAGGTTGTACGCGGTGCGGGCCTTGGCCGGGCTCAGCCCGGACGGGGCGTGGCCGGCGGCCTCGGGGAAAAGCTTGCCGGAGCTGAAGTGCCGGTACTTCGCGTAGTTGTCGAGCCCGGAGACGTTGCTCACCGCGGCGGCGATCTCGGCCGGCAGCACGGGCTGCGCGGTGTTGGCGTAGAAGTCGCGGCCGGTTCTGCCGTCGTGGAAGTTCGCCAGCCTGGTGCCGAACGCCTGCTGCACTCGTGCGGCGGTCCCGGTGGCCTCCAGGGTGAGGTGGTTGGCCGTGACCTCGCCGACCGCCAGGCCCTGGGACTTCAGGTAGGCGGACACCTTGGCCACCGTCGCCGGGGCCGCGCCGAACCGCTGGGCGAACTGGCCGACTGTCAGATAATGCTGGTAGCCGGGCGACTTCGGGTCGGTCACCTGGGCCAGGAAGGCATCAAGGCCCGCCCTGTCACGCTGGTTGAGGCTGACGGCCACGGTTATCCGCTGGTCCGCCGCGACGTCACCGAGCCGGGTCGAGTGGCTCACCGCCGGTATCACGTTCCCGTCCAGGGCGACCCGCTGGACCGCGGCGGGCGCCGCGAAGGCCGGCGCGGCGGCGAGCGCGATGATCGGCAGCGGTGCGGCGATCAGGCCGATGAGGGGCTTGAGGCGGGATTTCAAGGAGGTCCTCCAGGGACGAAGGGTGCGCCGAGGAGTCCCCGCGGGGATCCGGCGGGGACGGCGCTGACAGCTGGATGACCTCAACGGTAGGAGTGCAGAGGCTCCGTCAAAAGGGGTGCGTCCCTTGCCAGTTACATGAAGCGACAATGTCCCCGGATGTCGCCGTCATGACAGCGCCCGCGCCCGAGGAGGTCCGGCAGGGTGCGCCGAGGTCGCGGTGGGGCCGGGAGAGGGTCCGCCCGGAACCGGGCAGATTGCGCCGGCGAAATCCAATGTTCACGGCTGGTTGACCCACCGCCATGGCGCCGACACTTCACTGCCGCGCCGCCGGCACCCATCCCCCGGCTCCCCTTCCGACAGCGCGCCTCACTCGCCATGATCGTGTACATCCTGCCCTGCGAGCAGACGGCTGCGCAGCCCCGGGATCCGATCAATTCCCTTCGGTGGCAGGGAGGTTACGAGAGCAGCTGGTCGATTGCGGTCCGCACCACACCGTCGGCCGCGGCCAGCGCGGCTCGGGCGGCCGCCGGGGTGGCGCCGGTGAGCAGCCGGACCAGAGCCGGCTTCAACTCGCCGTCCGCGGCCCGCAGCGCGGCGCGACAGGTCTCGGCGTCGGCACCGGTGGCCTGGACCAGGATGGTCAGCTTCCGGCCGACCAGCTTGGCGTTGGTCGCGGCCACCTCCGTCATCAGGTTCGACCAGGTCCGGCCCAGTCGGACCATCACCGCGGTGGAGAAGCTGTGCAGCACCAGCTTCTGCGCGCTGCCGGCCTTCATCCGGGTCGAGCCGGTCACCACCTCGGGGCCGGTGTCGGTGCACACGTGCAGGTCGGCGAGGTCGGCGAGCGGCGCCCGCGGATCGCAGCTCACCAGTACGGCCGTCGCCCCGGCCGCCCGGGCGGCCGCCAGCGCGCCCGCCACGTACGGGGTCCGGCCGCTCGCCGCGAGCCCGATGACCACGTCGACCGGCTTCAGCCCGGCCACCGCCCGCCGCCCGTCCGCCTCGCTGTCCTCGGCGCCCTCCACGGCCCGGGCCAGCGCACCCGGTCCGCCGGCGAGATGGGCGGTGATGCGGCCGGGTTCGAGCCCGTAGGTCGGGGCGAGCTCGGCGGCGTCCAGTACGGCGTAGCGGCCCGAGGAACCGGCGCCCACGTAATGCACCCGGCCGCCGCCGTGCAGCGCCGCCACCGCCGCGTCCACCACCTGGGCCAGCACCGGCAGGGCGCGCGCGACGGCGGCCGGCACCTCCGCGTCGGCCGCGTTGACGGCGTGCAGCAGATCGAGGGTGGACAGCAGGTCGATCCCGGTGGTGGCCGGGTTGCGGCGCTCGGTCGGCGGCAGGGCGGTCACGGGGCCTCCAGGAGCGGACGGCGTTCGACTGCTCCGCACGATACGTCCTGACGCCCCGCCAGGTCACCGACCCGCGGGCTGCCCCGGGTGCGTCAGGTGCGCGCCGGACCGTGCACAGGTGTTGCAACTTGCCGGCGACGGGCTTGAGATGGGGGGAGGCACCGACGAGAGGCGGAGGACGACCATGTCGACGGTCGAGCGGGCGCGGGAACTCCAGGGCGAACTGGCCGAGCTGCGCCGGGCACTGCACCGCGAACCCGAACTCGGACTGCACCTGCCGCGTACCCAGGAGAAGGTGCTGGCCGCACTGGACGGACTGCCGTTGGAGATCAGCACCGGACGTTCGCTCAGCTCCGTCACGGCCGTCCTGCGCGGTACCGGCGCCCCGGGCGGGGCGGTGCTGCTGCGCGGCGACATGGACGCGCTGCCGGTTCAGGAGACCACCGGTCTGGACTACGCCTCCCGGATCGACGGACGGATGCACGCCTGCGGACACGATCTGCACACCGCCGGACTGGTGGGTGCGGCCAGGCTGCTGTGCGACCGGCGGGAGCAGCTCAGCGGCGACGTGGTGTTCATGTTCCAGCCGGGGGAGGAGGGCTTCAACGGCGCCGGCATGATGATCGACGAGGGCGTCCTGGACGCGGCGGGGAAGAAGCCCGACGCCGCGTACGCGATCCATGTGACGTCGAGCCAGATTCCGTGCGGGGCGGTCTACGCCCGGCCGGGCGCCATGATGAGCGCCTGCGACGAGCTGCGGGTGACCGTCCGCGGCCGGGGCGGCCACGGGTCCTCGCCGCACCGCGCCAAGGACCCGGTGCCGGCGGTCTGCGAGATGGTCACCGCCCTGCAGACCCATGTGACCCGCACCTTCGACGTCTTCGACCCCGTGGTCGTCACGGTCGGCCGGCTGAGCGCGGGGAGCAAGAGCAACATCATCCCGGAGAGCGCGGCCTTCGACGCCACCGTCCGCAGCTACTCGGCGCAGAACCGGGAACTGCTGCGCACCGGACTGCCCGCCCTGGTCGAGGGCATCGCACGGGCCCACGGCCTGGAGGCCGAGGTGGAGTACGAGGTGCTCTTCCCGGTGACCGTCAACTCCCCGGACGAGACCGGATTCGCCCTGGACACCGCGCGCGAACTCCTCGGCGCGGAGGCGGTCCTGCCCGCGCCCAACCCGATCAACGGCTCGGAGGACTTCTCCCTGGTCCTGGAGAAGGTGCCTGGCGCCATGCTCTTCCTCGGCGCCGTCCTCGCGGACCGCGACCCGCGGACCGCCCCGACGAACCACGCGCCGTCCGCCGCCTTCGACGACGCCGTCCTCTCCCGGCAGGCGGCCCTGCTGGCCGACCTGGCCACCCGCCGCCTGGCGGCCACCGCAGGCTGAACGGTACGGCAGGCGCGGGGCGCGGAGGAGGGCGCACGGCTGGGCTCAGAGTGCGCGGACCAGCCGGAAGCGCTCCAGGACCACCAGGCTCGCGTCGTCCACGGTGAAGGCCGGATCGTCCAGTGCCGCCCTGTGCTCCGCGCCGTGCCAGTACTCCTCGTGGTCCGCCCGCCACCGGGCGACGGTGCTGTGGCCCTCGCCCTCGTCCACGGCGTGCGCCAGGTCCACCTCGGCCAGCGGGACCACGCGTACCTCCGTCACCTCGATCACGGCCACCGGACGGTCGGCGGAGTCGACCACCGCGAAGCGCTCGCCGACCCGCGGCAGGGGCTCGTTCTCGCGCTCGTACGCGGTCCGCAGGCCGGTGGTGGAGGTCTTCGAACCGTCCAGGATCGCGTCGACCAGCCGGTCGCGGAGCGGTCCGGGGAAGGCGAAGCAGGCCCTGGGCAGCGCGGCGACGTCCAGGGCGGGGAGATGATCGCTCGTCATACCGGCCACGGTAGCCGCCGGAGCGGTGCCGGCCCGACCGTTTTCCGCGTGACCCGTGCCGGCCCGACCGTTTTCCGCGTGACCCGTGCCGGCGACCGGAGCGCCGCCTGCGCACATCCGTAGCCGGCCGGCTCTCCGCGTGACCCCGGCGCGGTCTGCTCGTTGGAGAGGGCATGAAGAAGCGCAGCATGCTCGCCGTCGCGTCCCTCGCAGTCGGGGTGGTCGCCTCGCTCACGGCACCCAGCGCCCACGCGGGCCAAGCCGACGCCGGCACCTCCGGCAGCCGCGGTACCGGTGTCAGCTCACCCGACAACGTCCCGCTTCCGGACCAGTCCGCGCAGGGCGAGGTCGAGGACGCAGCCGGTCAGTGACCGGTCGAACGGTTTCTCGCGGCAGTTGACGTACAGTCAATCCGTACCGAACCGGTGCGGATGACTTTGACGGCGAGGGGAGAGACCATGGCCGCGCTCACGGTGGGCTTTGTCGGACTCGGTTCGATGGGGCGCGGAATGGCCGCCAACCTGGTCCGGTCGGGCTTCTCCGTGCAGGTCTGGAACCGCTCGCCCGGGCCGGTGAAGGCCCTGGTCGAGCAGGGTGCGCGGCCAGCCGCCGACCTGGCCGGGATCTTCGGCAACGACATCGTCGTCTCGATGCTCGCGGACGACCGCGCGGTCGAGTCCAACCTCCACGATCCCGGCCTGCTCGAGGGCGCCCGGGCGCGGCTGCACATCAACATGGCCACCATCTCGCTCCCGCTGGCCCGCCGCGCCGCCGAACTGCACGCCGAGCACAAGATCGGCTACCTCGCCGCGCCCGTCCTGGGCCGCGCCGAGGTGGCCGAGGCCGGCAAGCTCAACATCCTGGCGGCAGGCCCGGACGAGCTGCTGGAGCAGGCCGAGCCGTTGTTCGCCGCGATGGGGCAGCGCACCTGGCGCCTGGGCAGCGAGCCGCACCAGGCCAACGCCGCCAAGATCAGCGCCAACTTCCTGCTCGCCTGCGCCATCGAGTCGCTGGCCGAGGCCACCAGCCTGGCCGAGGCCAGCGGCGTCAAGCCGGCCGACTTGGTTGAGCTGCTCACCAACACCCTCTTCCCCGGCCCGGCCTACACCGGCTACGGCTCGATGATCAGCGAACGGCGTTACGAGCCGGCCGGGTTCCGCCTCGTCCTCGGTATGAAGGACGTCAACCTCGCCCTGGAGGCGGGCGGCGAGCAGCACGTTCCGCTGCCCTTCGGCGGAGTGCTGCGCGACGCCTTCCTGGACGCGGTCGCCCACGGCGACGCGGATCGGGACTGGTCGGCCGTGGCCGAGGTCGCCCGCCGCCGGGCCGGCCTGGACTGAGCCGCCACCGGGCGCGGTCGAGCGGCGGCTCCGCGCCCGGCTCCGTACTCCAATGCCGCCACGCGAGCCCTGGGAGGCCGGCACTGTGAACGATTCCACGTCACGGCGGACGATGCTGACGGCCGCACTCGCCGCAGCGGCCGGCACCGTCGCGCCACCGCTCCACTCCGCGTCCGGGGCCGCGCCGACGTCGGCGCCGACATCCGCGCCGACGTCCGCGCCGATGTCGGCGTCCGGGCCGATCCCCGCTTCCGACGGACCAGGCTCCCCGGTGGAGTACCACGCCTGGACCACCACCGCCGACTGGCGCCAGGGCGCTGACCACGGCACCCGCCCGGCCGACGGCGACCGTCCGGGCATCACCATCACCACCCCGGTGGGCACCACCGACTACCCTGACCCGCACACCGGCACCACCTCCACCTGGGAGTACGCCACCTGGACCGGCCCCGTACGGGAGTTGACCACCCCCGCCACCGAGCTGGTCGCCTCCTGGAACGCCCACACACCCGTCGGCACCTGGATCGCAGTCGAACTGCGCGGCAGCTACAGCGACGGCGAGACCACCCCCTGGTACACCATGGGACGCTGGGCCGCCTCCGACCAGGACATCCGCCGCACCTCGGTGGAGCACCAGCAGGACGGCAGAAGCCGCATCTCCACCGACACCTTGGCCATTTCCGACCCGGCCGGCGGTCTGCGCCTGGCCTCGTACGCGCTGCGGCTGACCCTGTACCGCCGTCCCGGCACCGAACTCGCCCCCACCGTATGGCGGTTGGGCGCGATGACCTCGGACCTGCCGGACCGCTTCGAGGTGCCGGCCTCAGTACCGGGACCGGGTCGTGAACTGGCCGTCCCGCGCTACTCACAGGAGATCCACAAAGGCCAGTACCCGCAGTACGACAACGGGGGAGAGGCCTGGTGCAGCCCCACTTCCTCCCAGATGGTCATCGAGTACTGGGGTCGCCGTCCCGTCCCCGCCGACCTGGCCTGGATCGACCCGGCCTACGCCGACCCCCAGGTCTGCCAGGCCGCCCGCGGGACCTACGACCACCAGTACCGGGGCTGCGGCAACTGGCCCTTCAACGCCGCCTACGCCGCTACCTACCCGGACCTCCAGGCCGTGATCACCCGCCTCACCTCCCTGACCGACCTCGAACGCCTGATCCGCGCAGGCATCCCGGTCATCACCTCCCAGTCCTTCCTCAAGTCCGAACTCGACGGCGCCGGTTACGGCACCGACGGCCACCTGATGGCGGTGGTCGGCTTCACCCCCGACGGCGACGTGATCGCCAACGACCCCGCCTCGCCCGGCGATGACCAGGTCCGCCGCGTCTACCGGCGCCGCCAGTTCGAGAACAACTGGTTGCGCACCAAGCGCTACGACGCGAACGGGCAGGTCACGGGGGGTTCGGGCGGCATCTGCTACGTCTACTGGCCCGTCAAGTCAGCACCAGGTCAGCACCAGGCGCTGCGCGCGGTCGGGATCAGCTGACGAGGACGAGGTGCCGGCCGACGGCCGTCTCGATGACGTGGTGGCAGCGGTTGCCGCCGTCTCGGGTCAGGTGGCCGTCCCGGTCCCCGGTGACCGTGATGGGCCTGGACGAGCAGACCGAGCTGATCCTGACTCAGGCCCCGCCGGTCACCAGCGCCCCGATCCGGGCGAGCGCCACCGAGGACCTCGCGGTGCTGGCGGATCGGGACGGCGATGTCGAACGGGGTCGCGGGCGAGGCGCCGTCGGAGCGTGATCCACCCCAGACTCCGCGGCGGGCAGGAGGGGCCGGGAGTAGCCGTGGTGGGCACCGTTGCCGCGTCGTGAAGGGCGGATTATCCACGTCCAGGGGATTCCCGTGCGGTTGACGCAGAGGATGGCGTGGTCACTCCCTTTCGTGGCGGCCCGGCCCGTGGGGCGCCACCCGGTCCCAGTGTGCGGGCGGGCTCTTCCTGTCCTCCTGTGCCGTTGAGCAGCATGTCGCGCATGTGTCCGAAACAAGTCGCACGTCACCAGGACGGACATCGCGGGCTCCGGGGATCGCGAGGCTTGACCCGGGTTTTGCTCAACTGCCCATGATCCGGGCAAAGGCGGCCGGATCGGCGTCGAAGCCGCGGACGCTGGCCCGGAACCGCCAGACCCCCGAGTCGTCCCGGACGAACTCCGCGACCCGCGCCGCCGTCGCCTCGCCGACGGTGTCGAAGTCCACCGCCGCGAGCTGATCGCGCCGCTCCCGGATTCGGACGTCGGGGTGGGCTATGTCCGCGAAGGTCACCCGGCCGCCGCCCTGCTGGATCGCGACGCCCACGACAACCCTACGGTAGCGGCTCGCGAGACGGTCGAGCTCCAGGACCATGCGCTCGTCGACGCCGAAGCCCCGGCCGTCGCGGCTGTCCCGGTTCAGCGTGATCGTGCCGTCGGGGGAGCGGCTGTCGAAGTACACCAGGTAGACCGGGTCGCTGTCCGGGGTGTCGGTGGCGTAGGTCGCGCCGATCAGGTCCAGGTCGTGGGGCACCGTACCGGCGGGATTCGGATCCCACTGCAGGTCCACTTCGATCCGTCCCAGACCCTTGTTGAGACTGCTCACAGGACACTCCGTCCGTCGGCGCACCGACCTTCCATGGTGCCATGGCCGACCCGTCTGACACCGAGTAACCGGCTTACAGTGACGCATAATTGACAGGAAACCGACGAGGCAGGCCGGGCGGGCCGGTGGCCGGCACGTCGGAGGCCCGCTCCGTGGCGAGGCGGCCCTGCCCGGTCTCGGTGATCGCTTCGTTGGCGAGCGCGTGGACCGCCGTGACCAGCCGCCGGCGGGGGCGATCCGTACGGAGGGACTCCTCGGCCCGCCCGCGCGCGACGAGCCGGTCGACCCGGGACATGACGGTGTCGTGGCGCACCCGTACCTGCTCGTTGCCGAGGTGGGGGACCATGGGCGCGTACCGGCCGCGGTAGCTGACGAGCGGCCAGGGGGCCTGCGCCAGGCCGGCGACGGCCTCCTCGGGGACGCCGGAGTCGAGGCCAGCCGCCACCATCGAGGCGTCGATTTCGGCCTACTGCGCGGGGAGCCGATCGTGCCCCGGGCGGAGTTGCGAACCCCTCGGCAGTCGGGTGGAGAGCAGGTCCCACCACTCGGCGAGCGTGCGGCGTTCCGCCAGCTCGACGAAGGAGAGTTCGAGCCCGGCCCGGTGCCAGCGTTCGACGAGGTGCATGAGGCGGATCGAGTCCGGGCCGAGCAGCTGGAGTTCGTCGTCGTCCGGGATGTCGGTGGGCTCTTCACCCAGCGGGACGGTGGCCTTCATCATCTCCCGGGTGAGCGGCTCGAAGCCGTCGGACATGGTGGACCTCCTGGTCGGTTGCGGTGGGTCGATGGGGAGCGTGGTCACGCGGAGGTGGCAGTGGAACCTGGGCCCGGGTTGACGTGCCGTCGTCAGCGGTGAGGGCGGCCTCGATCTCGCCGAGCTCGATCCGCAGGCCGCGCAGCTTCACCTGGTGGTCGGTCCGGCCCAGGTACTCCAACTCGCCCTGCGGCGACTGCCGGACCAGGTCGCCGGTGCGGTACATCCGGCTCCCGGGCGGTCCGAACGGGTCAGCGACGAAGCGCTGCGCGGTCAGCGCGGGCCGCCCCAGGTACCCGGACGCGAGCTGGACGTCGGCCAGGTAGAGCTCGCCGGCCGAGCCGGGAGCAACCGGCTGCAGGAACGCGTCCAGCACGTGGGTGCGGGTGTTCCAGACCGGCCGGCCGATCGGCACGGAGGCGCCGGGCCGCCCGGGATCGTGCGCGCAGGCGGTGACGTCGACGGCGGCCTCGGTGGGGCCGTACAGGTTGTGCACCGGCGCGCCCATCGCCTGCGCGGCCCTGGTGGCCAGGTCGGCGGGCAGCGCCTCGCCGCTGCAGATGATCCGCCGCAGGCGGGTCGGCAGGGCCGAGCCGGGTTCCGCCAGGTAGGCGCTCAGCATGGCGGGCACGAAGTGGACGGTGGCGATGCCCTCCTGGCTGATCATCAGCTCGGCCAGGTACGCCGGGTCCCGGTGTCCACCGGGCCGGGCGACCACCAGGGTGGCGCCGGTGATCAGCGGCCAGAAGAACTCCCGCACGGAGACGTCGAAGCCGCTGCTGGTCTTATGCAGCACCCGGTCGTCCTCGGTCAGCCCGTAGGCGTCCTGCATCCAGCGAAGTCGGTTGCAGATCGCGCGGTGCGAGACCGCCGCGCCCTTGGGGCGGCCGGTCGAGCCGGAGGTGTGGATGACGTACGCGGTGTCCTGCGGCGCGGGGCCGGCGGCCCGGGCGGTGCGCAGGTCGCCGTCGGGCAGCGCCGCCAACTGGGCGGTGGTACACGGGTCGTCCAGGAGCAGGGTCGCCGCCTCGCCGGGCAGCGACGCGGCGACCGAGCCGGTGGTGAGCACCACGACGGGATCGGTGTCCGCGAGGATCGACGACAGCCGCCCGGCCGGGTGGTCGAGATCCAGCGGCGCGTAGGCGGCGCCGGACTTCAGGACGGCCAGCAGCGAGACCACCAGCTCGATCGAGCGGGGCAGCCGGATCTGCAGGCGCGCCAGTGGCACCTGCGACTCGCCGTGACTCCATGTGACGAACCGTCAACGCCTGGTCCACGAAAGAGCCGTCGGCCCTGCGGGCCCGGCCCCGGTGGCCTTGTGGAGCGTACGGCGGGGCCCCGGAATCCTCCGGTGTCCGGCGGTTGCGGTCGCGTACCGGGCAGCGGTCCCTCTACGGCGCCTCCGTCCTCATCCGCGGCCGTCGACGGCGTCCGTCGGAACCGCTTCCGACGGTGCCGGGAGCGCGGCGGAGGGCGGGCCGGCGCGGAGCGCCAGCCGGTAGGCCGAGGGTGAGATTCCGTAGTGCGCGTGGAAGGCCTGGCGCAGAGTCTCGGTGGAGCCGAAGCCGCAGCGTCCGGCGATGGCGGCGAGCGGGAGCGCGGTGGTCTCCAGCAGCCGGGCGGCCGCTTCGGTGCGGGCGGTGCGGACGAAACGGGCCGGAGGCTGGCCGAGTCGGTCGAGGAAGAGACGGGACAGGTGCCGTTCGCTGATGTCAGCCCGGGCGGCGAGGGCAGCGGTGCCGAGGTCGGCGTCGAGATGGCCGGTGATGTGCAGGACGAGCCGGCGCAGGACCCGGTGCTCGGGCGGCGGGTCCTTGACGTAGATGGACAACTGCTCCTGGTTTCCAGGCCGTTGCATGTAGGTGACCAGCCAGCGGGCGACCAGTCGGGCCAGCTCGGGCCCGTGGTCGGCCTCCACGGCGGCCAGCGTCAGGTCGAGCGCGCTGGTCACACCGGCCGAGGTGCTGACGTCGCCGTCGACGAGGTAGAGCGGGCGCGGGTCGACCGTGACCTTCGGGTGCCGGACGGCCAGTTCGCGGGCGTACGCCCAGTGGGTGGTGGCCCGCCGGCCGTCCAGCAGGCCGGCCGCGGCGAGGATGCTCGCACCCGTGCAGACCGAGGCCACCCGGCGGCTGCGGGCCGCCAGCCGCCGGACGTGGGAGACGAGATCGGCGTCCGCGGCCGCCGTCAGATGGCCGAGGCCGCCGACGACCAGCAGGGTGTCCAGGGGGCCGCGGACCCGCTCGACGGCGGCCTGGCTCATCAGGACGAGCCCGGTGGAGGAGCGGACGGGCCGGCCGTGAGGTGTCGCCAGCCGCAGGTCGTAGGCGGGTTCGGCGCCGAGCCGGTTGGCGGCGTCCAGGGTGTCGGCGACGCAGGCGATGTCGAGCAGGTCCGCTTGGTCGTAGCCGATGATCACCACCTGGCGGGCAGTCGTCGTCACGGCCGCCAGCCTACGCCCGCCGGTCCGGCGGCCGGGGATCGCAGGATTCCGGACAACCGGACGGGGTGCCGGTTGCCGCATCCCCGGGCCGGCGGCGACGGTGGCTTCGAGGGGCCGGAGCGCGACCGGGACGCAGCCGGAGCGCTGCCGCCGATGCCATCCGCAGCCAGCGAGGAATTCAGCCATGACCACCATCACCGAGACCGCGCAGCCGGCCCGGACCGTCGCCTTCGTCGCCTACCCGGGAATCACCGTGCTCGACCTGGTCGGTCCGCTCCAGGTCTGCGCCGCGCTGGCGGACACCGTGCCGGGCATCCGGACCGTCGTGCTGGGAGAGCGGATCGAGTCGATGGGCACCGATACCCCGCTGTCCGTGCTGCCCAGTCACACCTTCGACGAAGTCCCCGACCCCGATGTGCTGGTGGTGCCCGGCGGTCTGGTGCCGACACTCGCCGCGATGGCCGACGAGACGCTGCTCGCCCGGCTGCGCCGGGCCGCCTCAGGCGCGTCGGTGGTCGGCTCGGTCTGCACCGGCTCGCTGTTGCTGGCCGCCGCCGGGCTACTGGAGGGGCGCAAGGCCACCACGCACTGGCTGTTCCGCGACCTGCTCGTCCCTTTCGGCGCGACCCCGGTGGCCGACCGCTGGGTCGAGGACGGACGGTACGTCACGGCCGCGGGTGTCGCGGCCGGCATCGACATGGCGCTGCACCTGGCCGGCCGACTGGCCGGAGAGGACGCCGCCCGGCAGGTGCAGCTGCTGATCGAGTACGACCCGCAGCCGCCGTTCGGCGGGATCGACTGGGCCGCCACCGACACCGCGAGCTACGCGCCGTTCGGCAAGCAGGTGCTGACCGAGGCCCTGGCCGGTCACCCCGAGCTGCTCGCCCGGCTCGGCGGCGGGCCGTTTCTTCGCAAGTAGGCTGTTCACCAGGGGGATTCACACCGTGAGCCGTCCGGCCGGATCCGCCACGCCGGTACGCGCCGGGTTCCGCCCCGTTGCTCGGCACGTCCGCGGAGAGCGGCCGAACGGGCCCGGGCGGCCCAGCGGTTCGTCCCGGCCGGTCCTCGCGCAGGCCACCGGACGCTACGCCTCGGGTGTGAGGGCGGGCGAGCCGAACAGCCCGACCACCCGCTGGACCGCCGCGTCACCGCTGTCCGACCGGTGCACGGCGGCGATCGCCGTCCGAAGGTGCGGCGAACTGCCGCGCAGTGGACGGTGGACCACACCGGACAGGCCGAGCGAGCGCACCTGTTCCGGCGCCAGGGCCACGCAGAGGCCGGCGGCGACGTAGCTGAGCAGGCCGGGCAGGTCGTCGGCCTGTCCCAGCGGCCGGGGGGTGAAGCCTGCCTGGGCGCAGGCGAGCGCGACCTGCTGGGCGAGCCCCGGCAGGGCGCCGGGGCGCAGTACGGCGAAGTCGTGGTCGGCGAGGTCCGCCAGCGCCAGCGAGTCCTGCGCGGCGAGCCGGTGGTGCTCCGGAAGCACGGCGATCAGCCGCTCGACGCCCACCTGGTTGACCGTCAGTTCGTCGCTGCCCGAGATCGGGAGCCGGACCAGGGCGAGGTCCAGCGCGCCGGCGTGCAGCATCGCGATCAGCTCGACCGAGGGGTGCTGACGCAACTGCAGCCGCAGCCCGGGGAGTTCGGTGTGGGCTCGGCGCAGCAGATCGGGCACGTAGTGATAGCCGAGGCTGCTGATGAAGCCGAGCCGCACCTCGCCCTCCCGTCCGCTGGCGACGCGCCGGGCCCGGTCCACGGCGGCGGCCTGGGCCTCCAGCAGCCGCCGCGCGTCCTCGGCGAAGGCCCGGCCGGCCGGGGTGATCCGCACGCCGCGCGGCCCGCGCTCGAACAGGCTGACGCCGAGTACGCGTTCCAGTCGCTGGATCGCCTGGCTGAGCGGCGGCTGGCGCATGGTGAGCCGATCGGCGGCCCGTCCGAAGTGTTGCTCCTCGGCGAGCACGACGAACTGTTCGAGGAGTCGCTGTGTCAGTTCCATATGGCACAGCATATGGAATGGCACGTCAGGAAGTATTGGACGATATGAATTCCCCCAGAGTTGACTGATGGCATGTCAACCGGCGACCGGCCGGTTCCCAATGACACCGGAGGGCAGCGATGTCGCCAGAACAGGAGCGGGGGGCGGGCCCGCTCGCCGGAGTGCGCGTGGTCGAGCTGGCCAGCGTGATCATGGCACCGTACGCGGCCCAGCAGCTGGGCGACCTGGGCGCCGACGTGATCAAGGTCGAGCCGCCGACCGGGGACATGACCCGGCACCTCCCCCCGCAGCGCCACTCCGGCATGGGGGCGGGCGCGCTCAACCTCAACCGGAACAAGCGCAGCGTCGCGATCGACCTTAAGGCCCCGAACGGCCGCGACGCACTGCTGGCCCTGATCGCCACCGCGGACGTGTTCATCACCAACGTCCGCCCGCACGCGCTGGCCCGCCTCGGACTCGGCTACGACGAGGTCGCCGCGGTCAACCCGGGGCTGGTGTACGCCAACGCCCAGGGATTCCGCAGCGATTCGGCCCTGGGCAACCACGCGGCCTACGACGACATCGTGCAGGCCGCCTCGGGCCTGGTGTGGCTCAACGAGCAGGTCAGCGGCGAGCCGTACTACGTGCCCACCGTGCTGGTCGACAAGGTCTGCGGCCTGGTCATCGCGCAGTCCGTACTGGCCGCGCTGCACCACCGGAACGCCACCGGCGCCGGCCAGCACGTCGAGGTGCCGATGGCGGACACCATGCTGGCCTTCAACCTGGTCGAGCACCTGGCGGCGGCCACCCTCGACCCGCCGGAGGGGCCGATCGGCTACCCGCGCGCGCTCAGCTCCCGGCGCCGGGCCTCCCGCACGGCGGACGGCTGGATGTGCATCCTGCCCTACAGCGACCGCAACTGGCGGGACTTCTTCGCGTTCGTCGGCCACCCCGAGCTCGCCGATGACCCCCGCTTCCGCTCGCTCGGCGACCGGGCCCGCCACGCCGACGAACTGTACGAACTGGCCGGGCAGTTCGCCGCCCGGCACAGCAACGCCGAGTGGCAGCGGTTCTGCGACTCGGTCAGCATCCCGGCCGCGCCGGTGCTCAGCCTGACCGAGGCCGCCACCAGCGGGTACGCCCGGCAGGGTGGCCTTCTCCAGCGGGCCGAGCACCCCACCGAGGGCGGCTACCACCTGATCGGCCAGCCCGTGCGCTTCTCGCGGACCCCGGCCGGCCTGCACCGGCACTGTCCCCGGATCGGGCAGCACACCGAGGAAGTGCTCGCCGAGATCGGCTTCCACCCCGCCTCCTGACCAGCCGTCGACCACGAATCGAGCAGCCGTCATGACCGAGCAGGAACCCCTGCACGTCGAACACCGACCGAACGGGGTCGCAGTGCTGACCCTCACCGACCCGGACCGCCGCAACCCGATGACCGGCCGACTCACCGAGCAGTGGCGCGCCGCCGTACAGGCCCTGAGCGGGACCCCCGACCTGCGGGCCGTGGTGGTGACCGGCACCGGCCCCGCGTTCTGCTCCGGGGCCGACCTCGGCGACCTGGCCGCCGGGCACGGCCTCGGCATCGCGGCGGCCCGGGCCCATCTCGCGGCCTTCTACCGGGCCTGGTTGGCCGTCCGTGACCTGCCCGTGCCCACCATCGCCGCCGTGGGCGGCCACGCCATCGGCGCCGGACTCGCCCTCGCCCTGGCCTGCGACCTGCGGTACGCCGCCGCGGACGCGAAGCTCGGCGCACCCTTCGTCCGCCTCGGCCTGCACCCCGGGATGGCCACCACCGCGCTGCTCGCCGAAGCGGTCGGCCTGCCGCGCGCGCGCGAACTGCTGCTCACCGGACGGCTCGTCGACGGCACCGAGGCCGCCGCGATCGGCCTGGTCCACCAGGCACTGCCCGCGGACCGGGTGCTCGCCGCCGCACTCGCGGTCGCCGACGGCATCGCCGCCGCGGCGCCGCTCGCGGTGCGGCTGACCAAGGACGGTCTGAACCGCCCTTTGATGACCGTCGAGCAGGCCCTGGCCTGGGAGTCCCTGGCACAGCCGGTGACGACCGCCACCGCCGACTTCCGCGAGGGCGTCCAGGCCCGTCGGGAGCGCCGCACCCCGCATTTCACGGGCAACTGACCCCGCCCACGACCAGAGGAGCACCGCGATGACCCCGCCCACCACCGGCGCCCGCGCCGTCCAGCTACGGCCCGAAACACAGCGGCTCCGACGGGAAGTCCGGGACTTCCTCGCCGAGGAACGCGCCGCCGGAACGGTCATGGGCCGCCCCGACTCCTGGCTGACCGGCTGGGACCCGGGCTTCACCCGCCGGCTCGCCGAGCGCGGTTGGGTCGGCATGGCACTGCCCAAGGAGTACGGGGGCGGTGGGCGCGGCAACCTCGAACGCTACGTCGTCATCGAGGAGCTGCTCGCGGCCGGCGCACCGGTCTCGGCCCACTGGGTCGCCGACCGGCAGGCCGGCCCGTCGATCCTGCGTCACGGCACCGAAGAGCAACGCCGCCGCTTCCTGCCGCGAATAGCCGCCGGCCGGTGCTTCTTCTCCATCGGCATGAGCGAGCAGCACGCCGGCTCGGACCTGGCGGCGGTCCGGACCCGGGCGGAACGGACCGACGACGGCTGGCGGTTGACCGGAACCAAGACGTGGACCGGCGGCGCCCACCTGAACGACTACGCCATCGTGCTCGCCCGTACCGACGACGAGTCCGGCGACCGCCACGCCGGGCTCAGCCAGTTCATCGTCGGCCTGCGCGACCCGCGGGTGCGGATCGAGCCGATCCGCCTGCTCAGCGGCGAGCACACCTTCAACTACTTCCACCTGGAAGGCGTCGAGCTCGGCGCCGACGCCCTGCTCGGCCGGCCCGGGGACGGTTGGCGGCAGGTGACCGGTGAGCTGGCACTGGAACGCAGCGGGCCCGAACGGTTCCTGTCCACGGTGCCGCTGCTCACGGCACTCGTCGAGCAGCTGCGGCGAGGGGCCTGCACCCCCGAGCAGCACACCCGGGTCGGCCGGCTGACCGCGCGGCTGTCCTCGATCCGGCAGCTGTCGCTGGGTGTGGCCGCCGCCCTGGAGGCCGGCCGCCCGGCGGACGTGCAGGCCGCCCTGGTGAAGGACCTCGGCACCCGCTTCGAGGGCGAACTCGTCAACGAAGTACGGGAGATCCTCCCGACGGCCGCCCGGACCGACACCACCAAGGGCAGCTACCCCGAACTGCTCGCCACCGCGATCCTGCACTCCCCAGGCTACACGCTGCGCGGCGGCACCAACGAGATCCTTCGCGGAATCATCACCCGAGGCCTGGAGCTCCCCTCATGACCACCGATCACCTCCGTACGCCCGCCGCCGTGCTCGCCCGGCACCCGGGCGACGCCCTGGACAAACCCGCCGCTGCCGCCCGCGCCCTGTGGGACGCCCTGACCACGGCCGACGCGCTGCCCCCGCCGGACACGGACCCGCACGCCCTGGTCGCACTGGTCCGCGAGGCCGGCCACCACGGCTGCCCGGCACCGCTCGCCGAGACCCTGCTGGTCGCCGGCCCGCTGCTGGCCCGGGCCGGGCTGGCCGTGCCGGACGGGCCGCTCACCTTCGCCCGCGGCCCGCTCGACGTCCGGTTCGCCAACGTCGACACGGCCAGCCGGGTCGGCCCGCCGGGAGCAGCCGGCACCGACGACGCGGTGCACGTCAGCGGCACGCTCTCCCGGGTGCCGTGGGCCCGGGCCGCGCAGGCCGTGGTCGTGCTGACCGAGGGGCCCGGCGGGCCGGTGCTGCTCGCACTCGAACCGGACGAGTACCGGCTGCTCGAGGGAGCCAACCTCGCGGGCGAGCCCAGGGACGGGGTCGTCCTGACCGACACGGCGGTTCCCGCCGACCGGGTCCGCCGCGTCCCGGAAGCCGTCCTGGCCGAGGCCGAATGGCGCGCCGGGCTGGCCCGGGCCGCGCTGATCGCGGGTGCCGCGCGGCGCTGCGTCGAGCTCACGGTGGCCCACACCGCGGCCCGGTCCCAGTTCGGCCGTCCGCTCAGCCACTTCCAGGCCGTCAAGCAGGAGGAGGCGAAGCTGATCGAGGAGGCGGCCCTGGTCGGTGCGGCGGTCGAGGCGGCTGCGACCGCACTGGGCGACCCGGGCGGCGCCGCCTTCGCGGCCCAGGCCGCCGCCGCGCAGGCATCCGCCTCGGTGGGCGAGATCACGCGCATCGCCCACCAACTGCACGGCGCGATCGGGTTCACCGAGCTCAGCCCGCTGCGCCTGGCCACCACCCGGCTGTGGTCGTGGCGGGACGAGGACGGCAACGAGCAGGCCTGGTTCGCGCGGATCGGCCGACACGTGGTGGAGAGCGGTACGGGCCGCCTGTGGCCGCTGGTGACCGGCACTCCCGCGGCCTGACCGCGGGGCCGGACCGGCGACGCCGAAGACCGGGGATGCCCGGCCGGGGTTTCCTCCCGGCTGGGCATCCCCGGTCTTCGGCGTCTGATGGCCGATCATCCTGGCCCGGCGGTCGGCACGGTGGTCTCGTGGACGGCGCCTGCTGAATGTGAACGGTTCGGAGCGTCACCCAACGGCCTGAGGTGCGCGACGGGGCCCTGCAATTGACCACAACGGCTGTGGTGCTACGGACATCGTGAAGATCGCCGAGTGGTCCGGCAGGTCTGGAGCTTCTATGGGGCCCACGAAGGCCAGGTGAGAGTGTGCAGGTGCACGGGGCCGGAGAGACCGGCCGGGCGGGCGAGGGCGGCCGCCCACGCCGGCCCCAGCGGGAGATCCCGAACCTCCCAGCGCGTGCGGATACCCGGTACCCGGCCGGTGACTTCCACTGCCGTCCCGTCTCCCGCACGGCCCGGGTGAACGTCGAAGACGCGGAGGTCGGCGGCCATGCCCACCCCGGCCCCCTTCAACACGGCCTCCTTCCGGGTCCAGCAGCGCAGGAAGGCCCGGTCTCGTTGTGCGGGATCCGGGAGCGCGTCGATGTGGGCCCGCTCCGCAGGTGTGAGCACCTCCGGTGCCAGAAGCTCCGCGTCCACGCCGCCGTACCGTTCGACGTCCACCCCGACCGGATCGGCGGCGACCGCCAGCAGACCACACCCCGAGGTGTGGGAGATGCTGATCCACAGTGAGTTCCGGGGATGCGCCACCACCGGCGGACCGTGTCCCGGATCGCCGCAGCCGGGACACGGCCGGCGCCCCAACCGGACCGCGAGCGGGGGCGTTGCCAGCAGGTCGGCCAGAACGAGCCGGACCGCGACCCGGGTGGCGACGAACTGTGCCGACTTCGCGGCTGTCCGCAGTCTGGCCGCGCGTTGCCGTTCGTCCGCCGTCAGCAGGCTCAGGTGGACCGGGCCGACCGCCCGCGGGAGCGCACAGTGCCAGATGTGCACCGGACCGCCGGAGGTGAAGTCCGCCGGCGCGACCGGCCTTTCGACCGCAGTCACCGATGTCCCCGTCCTACAGCCGGAACAGCAGTCCGCCCGAGTACCAGCCGGAGCCGACTGCCAGGGCGAGCACGAGGTCACCACGCTGGAACGGGCCGGATTCGAGGTACTCGGAGAGGACGACGGGGATGGAGGCGGAACCGGTGTTGCCGCGGTCGGGGAAATTGGTGACGAACCTGCCGGGCTCGACCCCGATCGCCTCTCGGACCGGGCCGTGGACCGCATCAGTGCCCGGATGCGGTACGACCCAGTCGATGTCGTCGATGGTGAGCCCGTTCCGCTCCAGCAGAAGCCTGGCCGCGCCCGCCTGGCCGGGAACGGCGTGCCGCGGCAGGTCCGGTGAGACCTCGATCCAGCCGGTCGCGGCAGGCACGGCCACGACGCCGGACCTGGTGCCGTCGCTCACCAGCAGGGAATCCAGCAGCGCGGAACGGGACGCCGGGCCGCGCCGCAGGACCACTGCGCCCGCGGCGTCTCCGAGGGTGACGCTGCCGTACCTCGTGGGGTCGACACGGCGGGAGAACTGGTCCGCCGATACCACCAGCGCCGTCCGCCAGTCACCTGCGGAGGAAAGGAAGGCCGCCGCGGTCTGCACGCCGTGGACGAATCCGGTGCAGGCACCGCACAGGTCGAAGGCAAGGCCCCGACGGCTTCCGAGCGCCGCCGCCACCTGCGGCGCCAGATCGGGGACGTACAGCCGCTCGGTCCAGTTGGTCAGGATCAACAGGTCGATCTCGTCCGGAGCCACCGCGGCGTCGCGGATCGCCTGCCGGGCGGCCTGGAGGGCCATGTCGGCGACGGTCTCCGTGGCGCTGGATCGGTGCCGGGACTTCACGGTGATGGTGCCCACGGCGGGGTCGACGCCCTCCCCGGTGGTCTGCGCGGCGCACTCCTCCCGGTGCGGTGGGTAGTAGTGCCCGTAGCCGAGGATCGCGATGCCGGCGTCCTGCCAGTTCGGCGCCGCGGTGCTTGTGGTGGTCATGGTTCTCCTGGGGACGTCGGACGTGGGCATCAGGGCGCGGGCCGGCCGAGGGTCACAGTGGCGATCCCGCTGACCCTCGCCAGCACGAGACCGTCGGCGGTGACGGCCACCCCCTCGTTGCGCGGCGCACCGGAGTCCAGGTCGGACAGGTCGTGAGCCGAGCCGTACAACCTCAGGTCGCCCCGCTCGGTGGGCGCGTCGAACAGCTCGATCCGCCTGATCGAGCGGGGTACCCGGATCTCGGCCGGCTCGCCCGGGGCCTGGATCACCGCCAGCTGCACCAGGGCCTCCAGCACCAGCTCGGGGGTCAGCGCGTTCGGGAACCAGCGGTGCCGTGCAGCGGGGTCCAGCCGCAGCCGGCCCCGTCGTCCGTCCGGTTGCACGGACGGCTCGGCCACGGGGCGGAACATGCCGGAGAGGCGGATGCCGGGGGCATTCCCGTACAGCGGGTGGACGGCCTCACCAACCCGGGCTTCGGCAGGTTCCGGCCAGCGTGGCGCCGGCCGGGCCGCGTCACCGAGTCGCACCTCCACGCTGCCGTGCAGCTTGTCGCGGACCAGCACCCGCCCGCCGGGGGCCACGACATCGCCGGTGATCCGGACCCGGACGACGGAGTCCGCGCCTTCCCGCGCGTGCAGCCGTGCCGAGACCCGCACGGTCTGCGGTCGGTCGGGGCCCGGCACCCGGAGGAAAGCGGCCAGGACGAGGTTGTCGAAGGCGACGGGCACCATGCCCGGGAGGAGCCGGACCGCGGCCTCGGCGGCGAGTTCCGGGTAGAACGACCCGGGCAGGGTCGGCAGACCACGCACCAGGTGGTGGGTGAGGTAGCCGTCCCGTTCGAGGTCGAAGGTCCGCAGCAGGGTCACACTCTGTGCGGTCGACTCCTCGACGTGGTAGGCGGACCCGCTCCGCGCCGACGCCCGGGACGGGGCCCCGGTCGTACGGTCGCACCAGGGGAGGTAGCCGGGAGCGGTGCGCTCCAGGACCGCGCGTTCGCGGTCGCCCAACTGCACCGTGCCGACCGGGCGATCGGGTTCGGCGAGTTCGGCGAGGAAATGCCTGACCCCCTCCTGCGAGTTCATCGGGGTCAGCTCTCCCGACGTGTCCAGATAGCTGCGCCACAGCGGCCCGCTGGCGAAGCCCGCCTCGCCCCAGAGGCCGAACCCGACCGTGTACTGGTCGTGGCCGCAGGCGGCGGCGTACTGGGCCGCGCTGTGCAGGAACTCGTTGCCGGCGGCGTAGTCGGTGTCGCCCGGCTGGCCGAGGAAGCTGTTGGCCGATCCGAAGTTGCACCAGGTCAAGGGGAGTTGGTCGCCGAACGCGTTGGCCAGGTTGGTGTGGGCGAGCAGCTTGAGGTCCCGCACCGCGGTGAAGTCGGCCAGGGACTTGTTCCCGACCAGGGCGGTGCTGATGATCCCGGCCACGTTGAGCAGAAGATCGACCCGGGGCTCGGCGTGCAGCACCTGCTCGATCGCGCGGCGGACCTCGTCGGCGTCACGCAGGTCGCAGGCCAGATAGCTGACCCGGCCCTCGCCGCAGTGCTCGGTGAGTTCGTCCAGCGTGTCGCGGACCTCCCTGGCCCGCACGAGCCGTTCGAAGGCCCGGTCGGCCTGTGGCACGGTCAGGGCGTGCGGGCCAGTGGTCCGGCTCCTGATGAACTCGGCCTTTCCGGCCTCGACCGCCGCCAGATCGAGACCGTCGACCGCGGTCGACCCCAGCACGAACAGTCGTGGCGCCGCGTCGCGGGCAAGGGACTTGAGCACCTCGGCACCGATGCCCCGGGCACCGCCCGCCGCCACCACCACGGACGACCTGGTCAGCGCGGCGGGTCCGGGACGGGCGGACCGGCGTTCGGCGCGCACGAGGAGACGCTCGCCGCCCGCGTAGTAGACATCGGGCAGCAGGCGCTCCGCGTCGGCTTCCGCCCGCAGGTCCTCGGCGGCCGAGGCGAAGTCGGGCGCCTCGTGCACCACGGCGTAGACGGCGGAAGGGCCGAACTCCTGGGCGAGAACCCTGACGAAGCCGGTGAACAGTCCCGACAGGGGGTGCGGGGTGCGGTCGGACCGGATGCCGCCGAGCACCAACACCGTGAACGAATGCCCGGTCGTCCACCGTGCGGCGGCGGCCCTGGCGGCCAGGAACATGGCGTCGTGCAGTCTGAGCACGGCGCGGTGCTCCGGGCCGGCGGGGTCGAATCCCGCGGCGACCCGGCTCAGGTCGCAGACGATCTGCAGCTGGGCCGGATCCGACCCGGCCAGCAGGTCGTCGAAGGCGTCCTCGGTGAGTTCGACCTGCCGCACCGACCCGTCCCGACGGGCCACCGCGCCGTCGTGCCCGACCTCGACGACCGTCGCGCTGTTCCCGTCCAGGCCCGTCGTCGCCGCGTTGTTGGTGAGCAGGACGGCCGCAGCCGGGACGACCCGCCGCGCGGGCCGCACCGGCCGGCGCGGGTGCGGCGCGAGAGTCAGCACGTGGCGGTCCATCCGGGTCACCGCCGCTGTGGCCTCCTCGGCCGTCCCGCCGTGCCTGGATGCCGCACCGGCGGCGGGTGCCGCGCCGTCCTCCCGGCGCAGACTCAGCACGTGCGCCCGTTCCCCGGGGCCGGGGCGACGGCTGATCCGTGCCTCGGGAGCCTGGCCGAGCAGGAAGGCGACCAACTCGTCCCCGCCCTCGGCGCCCTGGAGGCCGCCGGCGGACCGTGCAGCGGGCTCGTCGGCGACGCCGACGTCCCGGATGGCCGCGAGGACCGGCAGTCCCTCCTCGGCCGCCACGCCCCGGGTGGTCACCGCGAAGAGGTAGGCGCCCTCCCGCAGGGGTTCCGGTCCGAGCGTCGCCGCCTGCCACTCGGCGAGGCTGTTGCCGCTCACCCCGCCGACCAGGGCGATCTCCAGATCGCCGAACTCCAGGTACCGGCAGGCGAGTTCGAACGCCTCCAGGAGCGAGGCTCCGCCCTGGTCGACCGTCGCGTTGAGTCCGCGCAGATCAAAGCAGTTGGCGAGGCGGCCCGCGATGACATTGGGCATCTCCCCCGGGGAGGAGTCCTCGGTGGGCGGTGGGATCAGGCCGGTGACCCTGTCGCGGAACGCGCCGAGGTATTCCTTGACCCCCGGTCCGGCGCTGGCCTCCGCCGCGACCCGCTCCACCTCGTCGAGGTGCGCGCGCAGCCGGTACAGCAGCGCACTGCGCGTGGGGCCGGCGTGCCCCACCACCACCCCCGTGCGCTCGCCCCGGCGGGAGAGCGCTGCACGGACCGCCGGGGCCAGGCGATGGACGCACTGGACCAGCATCAGTTGGGTCCGGTCGAGCCTGCGGACGGCCGGCGGCGGCAGACGCAACTCGTCGCGCCCCGGCGGCGGGTACTCGTCGCCGAACCCGGTCGCGCCGTCGGGCAGTCGGGCCGCCCACCCGACCACGACGAGGTCGTCGTGCTCGCGCCTGCGGTACGGGGAGGCAGCGGGCAGGTGCGGACCGTGCTCCCGCACCAGGAGGTGCGCATTGGTGCCGCCGAACCCGAACCCCGAGACGGCGCCGATCCGGGGGCGCCCGTCGCTGCTCCAAGCCACTGCCGCCCCGGGGACGGCCAGCCGTGAGCCGTTCAGCCCGGCCGCCTCGGACGCCGCCCGGAACCGGTGCTGAGCCGGGATCACCTGGTGGCGCAGGGCCAGCATCAGATGGATCACGGAGACCACCCCGGCCGCCCAACCGGTGTGCCCGATCAGTGACTTGTTGGACACCACCGGGACGGTGCCGCGCCCCGGGTAGCACTCGCGCAGTCCGGTGAGCTCCGCGAGGTCGCCGGCCGGGGTGCCGGTGGCATGCGCGACGATCAGCCCGACCTCCTCGGGTGACACACCGGAGTTCTCCAGCGCCCGAGTGATGGCCAGCTTCTGTCCGGCCACGGCCGGCTTGTAGATGGAGGTGCCCTTCCCGTCGGCCGACAGCCCAGAGCCGACGACCACCCCGTGGACGGTGTCGCCGTCCGCCAGGGCGCGGTCCAGCCGCTTGAGGACCACGACGGCGGCGCCGTCGGAGAACAGGACCCCGTCGGCGTCGGCGTCGAAGGAGCGGACCCTGCCGGTCGGCGAGAGGCCGCCGTTCTTGGCGAACAGCACGGACATGGTCGGCGTCAGGACGAGGGCTCCGCCGCACACCGCGATGTCGACGTCCCCGGCCAGGATCTCGCGCACGCCCAGGTCGACGGCGTAGAGGGAGGACGAGCACGCGGTGTCGATCAGGTGCACCCTGGTGTCGGCCGGCAGGATCCGGTGCACCGCGTCCCTGGCGATCCGGTGCGGCAGGTACCGGCCGGGCTCGCCGGCACGGGGGAAGTGCCGGCGCATCATCGAGCGGAGCTGCCCGGTGTCCGCCTCGTCCAGGCCGTCGGCCCCGGCGAGGAGACCGGCGGCCAGGAGGGCCTCCTCCTGGTGCTGGCTGCCGTCGGCGGTGTAGCCGAGGCAGAGGCTGTACCGGTCACCGTCGGTGCGTCGCACCTCGGCCATCGCCTGGTCGACACAGTGCCGGAGCCAGACCTGGGCGTAGTCGTCCCGGCCCGGCAGGGTGCCGGTGACGAAGCCACCCGCCTGTTGGTACGTCTTGTCCGGAGCGGACCGGTCGGAGCTGACGAAGTCGTCGGTCCGCCAACGCTGCGGCGGCGGATCGGCGAGGAGTTCCGTGCCCTCCTGGAGGAGGTTCCAGAACTGCTCCGGGCTGGTGGCGCCGGGCACGGTAAGGCCCATCCCGACCAGTGCCACAGCGTGCGACGCGTGGTTCCGGTCGGTGTTCGGAGCGGGTTCAACGCGCATGGGCGGCACTCCCCGACACCCGGGCCTCGACCCAGTCCAGCACGGCGCCCACCGTCTCGTAGGCAGCGGCCCGGGCGCCGTCCGGTTCGGCCGGCAGCCCGAAGTGACCGCGTACCCGCACCAGCAGCTCGGTCTGCTTGACCGAGTCGACGCCGAGGTCGGCTTCCAGATGGGCGTCCTCGGTGAACACCTCCTCGGGGTACTCCAGTGCCTCGGCGTAGAGAGTCCGGATCTCCGCGAGCAGCTCGGTACGGGAGCGGCCGGCCGTGGTGGGCCCGCCCGCCTCGAAGGAGGCGGGCGGGGGTACCGCAGGCCCCGGTTCAGGTGCTGCGGGAACCCCGCTCGGCGTGTCCTCGGGCCGTACGGTCACGGGTCGCGCGTCCACGGGATGCCGCGGCTCCCGGGGTGCAGAGGCCGCCGACGCGGTAAGACCCGGTTCGCGCAGGAACGCCGCCGTCTCCGCCAGGCCGCGGGCCTCGTCCCTCCCGGACAGCGGAGCCAGTGCGGTGATCTCCGGGAACGCCGCCCCGGCCAACCCGGACAGTGTGCTTCCGGCGCCCATCTCGACGAAGATCCGGGCTCCCGCACCGTGCATCCGCCGCACGGCGTCGCCGAATCGGACTGGTGTCACCAGATGCAGGCTCAGCAGCTCCGCGAGCCGGTCCGAGTCGCGGTAGAACCGGCCGAGGATCGGCGAGAACACCGGCACGGCCAGCGGACGCTGCCGCACGTCACGGATGCGGCGGAGCACTTCGACGCGCACCGCCTCCATCTCGCGACTGTGGAACGCGACCGGCGCGAGCAACCGTACGGCGGTGACCCCGATGGTGTCGGCGATCTGCTCGACCTTGCGCAGGCCGGCCAGCGGACCCGAGAGGACGACCTGTCCGGGGCCGTTGACCACGGCGATCCCCAACCTCGGCTCGGCGACCAGGTCCAGGAGCTTGCCGGCCCGATGCTCGTCGCAGGCGAGGGAGAGCATCCCGCCGGCCGACGATCCGAGCCGGGTGGTCACCGCGATCCGATGGCAGATCAACTCGGCGCCGGCGCGTGCCGAGAACGCGCCGGCGCAGACCAGCGCGGTGATCTCGCCGAGACTGTGCCCCATCAGGACAGACGTGGAAGCGTCCCGCGCCTGCAGCAGGCGGAAGACTCCGAGCGAGGTGCCGAACACGGCGAGTTGGAGGATCTCCGGGTCCTCGGTGAACAGCCCTTCGGGGCCGAGCGGGTCGCGGGCGAAGAGTCGCGGGCTCACCTCCTTGCCGAGGATGTCCCGGGCAGCCGCGTCGACCTCCGCGAAGAGGTCCCGGAGGACCGGGTCCCCGCTCGACCAGATCGCGTGCAGAGCTCCCCTGCGGTAGCCGCCCTGACCGGGGAACAACCCGACCGTGGTCTCGATGCCTGACAACACGAAGTACTCCAATGCAGTGGAACGGAGGGCGTTGGCACCCGGCGGCCGGGTACTCGGCCACTCATCCCGGACCGTGGCCGCCCCACGCCGGAGGGAGCCGAGTCCCGGCGCACCCGGGTGGCTCGCCGGGAGTCCTTACGCACGTCAGCGGCCATGGGTTCACGACGGATCCGGGAAGCCGCGCTGAGGGCCGGTTCCTCCGGCCGGACCCCCATCGGCGCGAGGGAGGCCGCCCAGCAGGAGCAGCTGGCGGAGCACCGTGACCTCGTGGCGCAGCGCGAGGTCTCGGCGTTCTCGGTCGCGACGGATCCGCCGAGCAGGGCCGGTCGTGCGAGCACCCCGGTGGCGAGCAGGCCGAAACGACGACCCGGGTGGCGAAGCGCACCATGGTGGTGACGCACGACACGCCGCCGCCCGGTCCGGCGTGGCGGCGCGCAAGCCAGGAACGCTTGACGGAGGGTCGGTCACGCGCACATCCGAACCACCAGGGACGCGGACCCGCCCAGCGCGTACACGAGGGCGCTGTAGGTGATGAACGGGAACTTCCGGTAGTGCCGGCGGACCTTCAGGAAGAACGCGCCCGCGATCAGGGACATCCCCACGGAGTACACCAGGCCGACGGGGGCCCGGTCGAACCCGGCGTATGCCAGGACGGTCACCGCGTACACGGCCGCGTTGACCACGAGGGCGGCCTGTGAGCTCCCGGCGGACGACTCGTCCGGGTTCCTGCTCTCGGTGATCAGCAGGCTCGTGTTCATCAGCAGGGCACCGGCGAAGAACATCGTGTTGCCGGTGTAGAAGTCGTTGAAGAACAGGCCGCCGCAGAGATCACCGGTGAAAGCGTCGGGATCGCAGTACTCGTTGAAGGCGGCCGAGGCGACTTCGTGCAGGCCGTTCCCGGTGGCATAGAAGTACACGCCGGTGGTGAAGAGGAGGAAGAGCCATTTCCCCTCCCTCGATCGCAGGGCCGAGAAGTCGCGGGAGACCTCCCTGAAGATCAGCGCCGGAATGATCACCGTGACGAGGATCAGTACGGTCACCTGTAGCAACTCGTGCAGGCGCAGGAAACCGTACGGTTGCAGCAGGACTTCGGTGGTGAAGGAGAAGCGCTCGACGGCGACGAGCACGACGGACAGGGAAGTGAGCGTGAACAGCAGATTCATCCTGCTCATGGCTTGCACGGCATCGAGACCTTCCGGGCTGGGGTGGTGACGGCGGGTTTCGCACGGGCTTACGCACCGCTGCGGCCTCTCGTTCAGTCGACCGCCGTCACTCGCCGCGTACGGTGCCGTCGGCGGCCGGTGTCGGTCAACGGCAGGTCGCGCCGAAGCCCTTCGGCCGGTGGGCCGGTGGTGCTGACCTGCCGCTGTGAGCGGTGGGTGCCGTGACGGGCGTGTGAGGCGGATCACGTGGATGGGCCGGGTTGTGGTTGAGGAGTTCACGGGCCGGCTCCGTAAAGGAGCGCGGACGGCTGACGGAGGAACGGGCAGCCGGTGGAACTACCTAGGGAAACGAAATGATCCGAGCACGTGCCGCGACACTGGCGGCCGTCCTGGCAGCGGGGATCGCAGCGCTGACGGGCTGTTCGCCGAGCGGGACGACCGCGAGGCCGAAGCCCGCCGAGAGCGCGACGGCGTCCTCGCCCGTCAGTTACGTGCCGGGCACGGCGCGGGAGAACAACGCACCTGCCGACACCGGGGACTTCGCCGCCGGGGCGGCGAACACGGCGGCCGCGATGAAGTGGGTGCAGCTCAGCGTGGGCGCGGCGGGTCCGCTCAATCCGGTCGTCCACAACGCCGCCGGGTTCACGCTCTACCGGTTCGACAAGGACACGGCGAAGCCGTCGAAGTCCACCTGCGATGACGCCTGCGCCACGACCTGGCCGCCGGTCCTGGTCCAGCCCGGCTCGCGGATCTTCCTGGACGGCGTGTCGCGGTCCGACGTCGGTGTCGTCAAGCGCGACGACGGGACGTTCCAGGTGACCATCGGCGGCTGGCCGGTGTACCGCTTCAGCAAGGACACCGCTCCGGCGCAGGCCAACGGCCAGGGCGTGGGCGGCACTTGGTTCGCCGTGACGCCGGAGGGCGGCAAGGCCAGCCAGTCCCGGCAGGGTACCGACGCCGATACCGGCCTGGACTACAAGAACGGCACCGCGAAGGAGAACAACGCGCCGCCGAACACCGGGGACCAGTACTCCGGGCCGCGCAACAGCCCGGAGGCGATGAAGTGGGTGCAGCTGACGGCGGGTTCGGCGGGTGGCCTGACTCCGATCGTGCACGACGGCGCCGGGTTCACGCTCTACCGGTTCGACAAGGACACGGCGAAGCCGTCGAAGTCCACTTGCAATGACGCCTGCGCCACGACCTGGCCGCCGGTCCTGGTCCAGCCCGGCTCGCGGATCTTCGTCGACGGGGTGCCGACCTCGGAGATCGGCATCGTGACCCGGGCCGACGGCACGCGTCAGGTGACGATCGGTGGCTGGCCGGTGTACCGCTTCAGCAAGGACACCGCTCCGGGGCAGGCGAATGGTGAGGGGGTCGGCGGCACCTGGTTCGCGGTGTCCCCGCACGGCGGGAAGGTGCTGCGCCCGGCCGCCGAGAGCGGTGCGCCCGCCGCGTCCGCTTCGCCGACGTCCGCCTCCGCCGCACCGAGCGCGTCCGCAGCCGCTTCGCCGAGCGCGTCCGCTGCCGCGCCGTCGAGCACGGCCGGAACCCCGGTGGCCCTCGGAAGCGGCGTGGTCACCCTTGACACCGGCGTCAACTTCACGGAGCCGAAGGGATCGGAGGCCGTCGCCGGCCCCGGTTGCAAGAACGTCCAGAAGGGGGACCAGGCCTCCTCGCTGGACCTCAGCGGCGGACCGGTCAAGATCTGGACCGGCCGCGACTGCACCGGCTCCTCGGCCGTGGTGACCTCAAGCGTTCCGGACCTCGGCGCGATCGGCTTCGACAGGAAGATCGCCTCGATCCGGTTCGGGGGCTGAGCGGTCCCGGGTGCCTGGGCCCTGTGGGCCGATCGAGCGGGACTCCGGTGCCGGGCCTGTGGCCCGGCCGGGGTCCCGCTCGGCTTTCCGGGCGTCCGGCCGATCGTCGGACACCAGCCGGTTCTCCCCGATGACCGGCGGGCTCTCGCGTCGGCACGGGCGAGCGGGTCGGGGTGTGAACGCGGACGACCGCCCGGCGCGGTGCCGGGCGGTCGTCGCAGAGATTGCCGCAGGGGTCAGGAGACGCGGACGACGATCTTCCTCCTGGCGCGCTTCGAGGCGCTGTGGCGCAGGGCGTCGACGGTCTCGTCGAGGTCGTACGCGCGGTCGATGAACGGCCGGACGGCGCCGGTGTCGACCAGGGCCGCGAGCGTCTCCAACTGCTCGCCGCTGGGGCGCATGAAGAACGGTTCGACCCGGATGCCGTGGCGGGTGGCCACCTCCTGGGCCCGTGGGACCCACACGGTGGAGACACGTCTTATGCGCGCTGCGGGCGGCGGGTTCAACGGGTCATGCCCGCAGCTCGGGGAACTGGTCGTCGCGCCACTCCAGGTCGAGTGCCGTACCGGCGTCCGCCGCCCGCTGTTCGCGCTCGCGCAGCTCGACCCGGCGGATCTTGCCGGAGATGGTCTTGGGCAGCGGATGGAACTCGACCCGGCGGACCCGGAGATACGGCGGCAGGTGCTCGCGGGCGTGCCGCAGGACGGCGAGCGCGGTCTCGCGGTCGGGCTCCCAGCCGGGGGCGAGGGAGACGTACGCCTTCGGTACGGCGAGGCGGATCGGGTCGGGTGCGGGGACGACGGCGGCCTCGGCCACGGCCGGGTGCTCGATCAGTACGCTCTCCAGCTCGAAGGGCGAGACCTTGTAGTCCGAGGCCTTGAAGACGTCGTCGCTGCGGCCGATGTAGGTGATGTGTCCGTCGGCGTCCCGGACCGCGACATCGCCGGTGCGGTAGTAACCCCCAGCCATCACCTCGGCGTTGCGCTCGGGGTCGCCGAGGTAGCCGGTCATCAGGTTGACGGGGTGCCGGGAGAGGTCGAGGCAGATCTCGCCTTCGTCGGCGGGCCCTTGGCGGACCGGGTCGACCAGCACCACCGGAACTCCCGGCAGTGGACGGCCCATCGAGCCCGGCTTGACCGGGGAGCCCGGGGTGTTGCCGACCAGCAGGGTGGTCTCGGTCTGCCCGAAGCCGTCCCGGATGGTCAGTCCCCAGGCGCGCTCGATCTGCGCGATGACCTCGGGGTTGAGCGGCTCCCCGGCCGCGACCAGCTCCCGCAGCGAACCGGGGCCGGCCGACAGGTCGGTCTGGATCAGCATCCGCCAGACCGTCGGGGGAGCGCAGAAGGTGGTGACCTCGGCCCGGTGCAGCTGCTCGACCAGGCGGGCCGGGTCGAAGCGCGAGTAGTTGTGGACGAAGATGGTCGCCTCGGCGATCCACGGCGCGAAGAAGCAGCTCCAGGCGTGCTTGGCCCAGCCGGGGGAGCTGATGTTGAGGTGGACGTCGCCCGGGCGCAGCCCGATCCAGTACATGGTCGTCAAGTGCCCGACCGGGTAGGAGACCTGGGTGTGCTCGACCAGCTTGGGCTTGCTGGTGGTGCCGGAGGTGAAGTAGACCAGCAGCGGGTCGTCGGCGGAGGTCACCGCCGTGAACGGCGCCGGCGACTCGATGGCGTACGCCTCGGTGTACGACGCCCAGCCGGGGACCGGGCCATCGACCACCAGACGCGAGTAACCGCCGGGAACCGTCGCGAACTTGGCGGTGTCGGCGGCGTTCGCCAGCACATGGCGGGCGCCCCCGCGTTCGATCCGGTCGCGCAGGTCGGCCCCGCCGAGCGCACTCGTGGTCGGCATGATCACCGCACCCAGCTTCATCACCGCGAGCATCGACTCCCACAGCTCGACCTGGTTGCCCAGCATCAGCAGCACCCGGTCGCCCCGCCGCACGCCCTGCCCGGCCAGCCAGTGTGCGACCCGGTCCGAGCGGCGGGCCAGGTCGTCGAAGCTGTACTTCGCCTCGCTGCCGTCCTCCTCCACGATCCACAGTGCGGTCGCCGGATTGCCCCGCGCGATCACGTCGAACCAGTCGACCGCCCAGTTGAACGGCCCCTTGAAGACCGGCCAGCGGAACTCCTCCAGCGCGGTCCGATGGTCTCCCAGCATCTGCAACAGCACGTCCCGCGCGGCTCGGTAAGGCTGGGTGGCGGAGTACGTCGTCACGGCAATCGGCTCCTGAGGGCAGGTGAAACGGCCGGGCCTCGGGCAGGCCCGGCGCACGGGTACCAACACCGCGCGTCGGCCAGGTGCCGCTCGGATCGGGCAGGCAGCCGCGCTGACGCACGGAACAACTGACGTGTCGACAGCCGTCCGGGTTCAATCCGGTCGTGCTCGGTCCGCGGGCCGTTCCTGTCCGAGGAGGGCCTTTCTCCAGGGTGGAGAGCGTACGCGGGCCGACCCGGCACGACAGGTGTGACTCCAGGGCGTGCATCGGCTCCTCGTCCAGACGTGCACGCGCCGCACGGCAGTGGCCGTCCAGGCCAGGTGCACCACCTTCTGACGGGTGCCCGGTCGGCGTAACTGGACAGATGATCGAAAACCGGGATAGCTGTGCCGTATGGAAGCGCACGGCGATCGTATGAACGGAAGTCTCCCGGCGGACCTCACCAGCTTCGTCGGACGTCGGCGCGAGCTCGACGAGGTGCGTCGGCTGCTGTCGGCCGCCCGGCTGGTGACCCTGACCGGCGTCGGCGGGGTCGGCAAGACCCGGCTGGCACTGCGGGCCGCCGCCGAGCTGTGGCCGGGGTTCCCGGACGGGGTGTGGGTGGAGCTGGCGTAGCGCAGCACCGTCGGTCTGAGCCAGCCACCGGGAGGTTCGCACCGGCAGCCAAGTCGATCGGCATTCTCCTCCGGTATCGTGGCCGGGCCCGTAGCCGCTGGTCAGCGGCGGTGGCGGCGAGGAGGGGAAGCGGGTGTTCGGTCGGGCGGGCGAACGGGAACGGCTCGACGGGCTCGTCCGGGAGGTGTCCGGCGGGCGGGGGCGGGCCGTGGTGTTCCGCGGTGAGCCGGGGATCGGGAAGACCACGCTGCTGGATTTGGCGGAGACCCTCTGCCGCGAGGCCGGGATGACCGTACTTCGGGGCAGCGCCAACGAGATCGAACAGCGGCTGCCGTTCGCCGCCGTGGTCGACTGCCTGGGCGCGGCCGAGCGCCCGGAGGTGGTCCGGATCCGCGTGCTGCTCCGAGGGGACGCACCTTCTGGGGCATTCCCCGGGGCCGCCGGTCAGGAGCCGCTGGTGGCCGAGGCGCTGCAGGCGCTGTTCGACGCCTGGTGTTCGACGGGCCCGGTGGCCCTGCTGCTGGACGATCTGCACTGGGCCGACCAGCCGAGTCTGGCCGTCGTCCACCGCCTGACCCGCTCGCTGGACCAGCTGCCGTTGCTCGTCGTGCTGACCAGCCGCTCCTGCGGAGAGGACAGCGGCTTTGGCCGACTGCTGGCGGCGCTCGCGGACCGCGGGGTGCCGGTGGTCGACCTGGGACCGTTGGCCGAGCCCGACGTGGCCCGGCTCGTGGCCGCGCAATCCGGTGGTCGGCCGGACGGGCGGCTGCTGAAGCACGTCGCCGGTGCCGCCGGGAATCCGCTGTACGTGAGGGAGCTGGTCTCGGGGCTGCTGGACACGGGGCAGATCAGGGTGTGCGGCCCGGTGGCGGAACTCGTTTGCGACCGGCTGGCTGTTCCCGCCTCGCTCAGTGCGGCGATCCTGCGCCGGATCGGCTCCCTGCGCGGCCCGACCCGCGAGCTGGTGGGCGTGCTCGCACTGCTGGGCAAGGGTTTCACGGCGGAGGAGATGACGGTGGCGGCGCAGCGCTCCGTGTTCGAACTGGTGGAGCCGGTGGCCGAGGCCCTCATGGCCGGAGTCCTGGAGGAGCGCGGCACCGGGCTGGCGTTCCGTCACGACCTCGTCCGCCGTGCCGTCGAGGAGAGCCACCCGCCCGCCCTCCGAGCGGCGCTCCACCAGAGGATCGGGCGCTCACTGGCCGGGGCCAACGCGCCGGCGGAACGGGTGGCCGAGCACCTGGTGATGGCTCCCCGACTGGGTGGGCAGGACGTGTCGTGGCTGCGGTCCGAGCTCGACCGGCTGCTCGCGCGTGCGCCCGGCCTCGCCATCGACCTGCTACGGCGGGGCATGGGGGAGTCGGCCGAGCGTGACCTGGAGGTCGACCTGGTCCGGGCCCTGCTGTGGGCCGGCCGGTTCGCCGAGGCCGAGGAGGAGGCGCGGTCGTTGTTGACCGGCGCCGTCCTGCCCTCGCGGTGGCGGGGGACGGTCCGGTGGTGGCTGGCCCAGGCGTACTTCCGGCAGGGGAGGCTGACGGAGTGCGAGGAGACCGTCCGTACGGCGGAGCGCGCGGACGTCCTGACACCCGGCCAGTCGGCACGCTTCCACGGGCTCGCCGCGCAGTGCAGCTATCTCCGGGCCGAGTACGACGCCGCCGAGTGGAGGGCGTCTTGGGCGGTCGCGATCGGCCGGGAGAGCGGCGACGCCGATGCCACGGCCTACGGCCTGTGCCTGCGCGCGTCCGTGCTGCTGGTCGGCCGACGCTCCGAGGAGGCGCTGGCCCTCGTCGACGAGGCGCTCGCCGCCGTGGGTGGCGGGGAGCCGGGGTCCGACGTGCAGATGGCCCCGCACCTGATCCGCGGCTACTGCCTGGTCGGCACCGACCGGCTAGCCGAGGCGCGTACGGCCTTCCGCGCCGGATCGAGGACCAACGACAGTGGCACGTTCCTGACCTGGTACCACTGCGCGCTCGCACAGTTGGAGTTCCTCCGCGGAGACTGGGAGGCCGCGCTCACCGAGGCTCAGACCGGGCTGGAGGTCCCCGACTTCCACGGGGTCGGGCCCGACCTGCGGGCGGCGGCCGCGCTCGTTCAGATACACCGGGGCCGACGTGACGAGCACACCGATTTCATTCGCGACCACGAACCGGACCTGCGCGGACGGACCGTCATCGGATACTGCCACCGCTGGGCGCACGCCATGCTGTGTGAGGCCGAGGGGGATGACGAGCGGGCGTTCCAGCTGCTGGAGTCGTTCCATCGGCGACCGGACCAGCAGGGCAGGTTCTCGGTCGCCGACTTCGTCGTCCCGGACACCGCGCGGCTGGCCCACTCGCTCGGACAAGGCGACCGGCTCCGCGCGCTGGCCGCCTCCGCCCGGGATGTCGCGGACGCGCAACCCACCGCGAGCAGAAGGGCCGTGGCCTTGCTGTGCTCCGGACTGGCGGGAGGCGATCCGACCTCGGCGGCCGAGGCGGCGGAGCTGTTCCGGGAGGCGGACCGTCCGTTGTACGCGGGCATCGCCCATGAGAGCGCCGCACTGCTGTCGGCGCGCGCGGGCCTGCGTAAGCAGGCCCGCGAGGAACTCGCCCGAGCGGTGGAGGTCTACGGCGCACTGGGTGCGGACTGGCCCGCACGCCGGGCCGAGGAGCGGCTCCGGGCCGAGGGCGTGAGGCCGGCCGGCGGACGGTCCGCGAGCACTCCGGGGACGGGTTGGGAGTCGCTCACCGCAACCGAGCGGACGGTGATCGCGATGATTGCCGAAGGGTGCTCCAACCCGCAGATCGCCGACCGGATGCACCTGTCCCGCCGGACGGTGCAGACCTACGTCTCGCGGATCCTGGCCAAACTCGGCAAGTCGTCCCGGGTCGAGCTGGCGGTGGTCGCGTCCGAGCGGGCCCGGGAGCTGTGAACGAGGCGGCGTTACCGTATGCCGTCCCTCGGCGCGCTGTCACCGGCGGCCCGAGACCACACTGGCCCGGTGCTCACCTCGACCAGCCGACCGGTGGTGGCGAGCGGTCCTTCTCCCGCTGCGTGTCGGCGCGCTGCAGGGGGAGCGACCGTCGGACGGATCGTCCGGGCGGGTATCCGGCGGAGCGGCTGTACGGTGCAGCACTCCGACCGCCTCCGCCCGCAGAACCCCGCGGTGAGGGGCGGCGACCGGGTCGTTCCGTCCTCCGCGCCCGGCACAGACAGGCAGGTGGAAGGGGTTTTCCCGGAACCAGCGCCAGTTGGCGGATGTTTCGCGCATCGACCTCGGTCAGGGTCGTCCCGAGCACCCGACCAGAGGATCGATCCACCATGAGCCACACCCGGATGTCAGACGCCGACTTCGACCAGCTCCTGACGGCGCACCACCGAGCTGTGCACGCCTACCTCGCCAAGCGCACCTTCGGTGATCGGCAGCTGGCAGAGGACCTGACCCAGGAGACGTTCGTCCGTGCGCTGAACCATCCGGAGATCCTCACAAGTGGTCAGGCGACACCGCTGCCCTGGCTGTACCGGGTGGCGCGGAACCTGCTCATCGACCATCTCCGGGCCCGCGGCAGCCGTCCGGCCGAGGTCGGCACGCCGGACCTCGCGGCTGTCGCCGGGGAGGAGGCGCTGGGGAACGAGATCGACCGGCTGCTCAACAGCTGGTCGGTCCGGCAGGCGGTGGCCTCGCTGAGTCCCGCCCACCGTGCCGTGCTCACCGAGATCCACTTCAACCACCGTTCGGTCCCCGAGACCGCCGAGCTGCTGGGAGTACCGCCGGGTACCGTCAAGTCCCGCTGCTTCTACGCGATCCGCGCGTTGCGCCTGGCGCTGGAGGAGCACGGCCTGGCGCCCTGAGCCGACCCGCGCCGGCACCGAGGGGACGGGGAGCCCGCTCGTACCGGTATTTTCTGGATCATGAAGCACGGCAGCGCCCACCTGATCGGCCGCGAGGCGGAGACCCACAGACTCGAGGAAGTGCTCTCGGCGGCTGCCGAGGGCACCGGCCGAGGGGTGCTGTTGCTGGGTGAGGCCGGGATCGGCAAGTCGGCCCTTCTGGCCCACTGCGCCGCCCAGGCCCGAACACGCGGGTTCTCTGTGCTCCGGGGCGAAGCCAGCGAATGGGAGCGGTCGTTTCCGCTGTGGCCCTTCCTCGATCTCCTCGGCACTCCCGACCGGGCCGCCGTCCTGGCGTTGCTGCAGGCCACCGGGCGGGGAGCGGCGGATCCCGTACCGGCGGCCGCAGAACGGCTGTTCCAGATCGTCGAACGGTGGTGCACCCTCGGGCCGGTCCTCCTGGTGCTGGACGACCTGCACTGGTCCGATGAGGCATCGGCGTCGCTCTGGGGCCGCCTGGCCTGCCAGGCCGAGCAGTTGCCGCTCGTGGTGGCTGCCGCCGCCCGGTCCGGAGAGGGCCAGGCGGTGATCGACCCGCTGCTCGGGGCGCTGGAGCGCACCGACGGTCTGATCCTCCCCGTACGCCCGCTGGACGAGGAGGAGCTGGCCGAACTCGCGGCCGTCCGGCTGGCCTCCTCTGCCGGGCCGTCCCTCCGCCGGGAGCTGGCACGCACCGGCGGAAACCCGCTCTACGCCACCGAGTTGCTGGCGCTGCTGCGCCGCCAGGACGCCCTGACGGTCGGCTCCGACGGACTGGAGATCCTGCCCGGGCATCAAGTACCCGCGCCGACGGCGGCGTTCACCGATCGGATGCAGCGGCTCTCCACCGGACTGCGCGAGGTGCTCCGGGCAGCAGCCGTACTGGGTGTGGAGTTCCGGCCGGCCGATCTCTTCGCCGTCCTGGACCGCTCGCCGACCGACCTGCTGCCGCTGATCGACGAGGCGTTGACAGCGGAGATCCTGGTACCGGCCGACGACCGGCTGGCGTTCCGTCACCACCTCATCTGGCAGGTCTTCACCGAGGCCATCCCCGTGGCGCTGCGCGGCGCCATGCACCGGCAGGTCGCGCGGACGTTGGCCCGGGCGGACGAGGACTTCGACGCGGTGGCCACCCACCTCTTGCAGGCCGACGGGCTCGAAACCGACGACTGGGCGTGCGGCTGGGTCCGCGACAACGCGGCGGCACTGGTCGACCGTTCCCCACAGGCGGCGGCGCAACTGCTGGAGCAGGCACTCCGCGGTCCGGGGCCGACCGCGTCGGCGGTGTTCCTGCGGCTGAGGCTGGTCGAGGCGCTGATGAGGTCGGGGCGCGCAGCCGAGGCCGAGACCATGGCCCGCGCTATCGCCACCGGGTCGGCCACCGAACCCGAAGCCGCAGCCGAGGCGTCCTGGCTGCTCGCCGAGACCATCAGCCGGACGCGTTCGCTGAGCGACGGGATCCGCGAGTCGGTGGAGGTGCTGCGCGTCGCGGTGGGGCTCGAAGGACTCGGAGAGCGGTGCGCGGCCCGGCTGTACGCGGAGAGCGCCCTCTACCTGAATGCGGCCGGGCACACCGACGAAGCGGCCTCGGCCGCGGAGGCGGGAGTCGCCCTCGGTAAGCGCAGCGGAGACGACTTCGCCATCGCGTTCGCCACTCGGACACTGGTCGAAATGAGCCGGTTCCGAGGCGATGACGCCCAGGCTCTGGTGTTGACCGACCGCGGCCTGGCGCACTGCGCCGACGGCGCGCTGGTCCGGGTCGAGGCGGTTCTCAGGACCCAGCGGCTCAAGGTCCTGTCGTCCGTCGGCCGGTCCGGCGAGGCGGAGGCGGAGATCGGCCGGCTCCAGACGGCACGCGAGCGGATGCCCGTCCCGCACGTGGGGTCCTCCATCGCCATCGCGGACCACCACTTCGTCGCGGGCGAGTGGGATGACGCCCTCGCGGAGGTCGAGTACCTGGCAGAGCCCACCTACCGGGTCGTGGCGGGCTCCTGGCACGGACTGGCGGGTCTGGTGGCGGCTCACCGGGACGACCGGGCCCGCTGCGAGGTCCACCTGAGGGCGATGCGCGACCTACCGCTCGACGGGGTGACCGGGATCAGCGTGGCCGACTGGCTCCTCATGGCGCGTGCGGTCGCGGCCGAACAGGCCGGACGGCCGGAGGAGGCACTTGCGACCCTGCGACCGGTGCTCGACCCCGACGCCGCGGTCCAGGTTACCGAGGGCCCCGAGTGGATACCGGTGATGGTGCGGTTGGCCCTCGGCCTGGGTGACCGTGCGACGGCCGAGGAGGCGGCCGGGCTCCGGCCGCCCTTCGCCGAGGAGCACCTGTCCGACCGCTGGCGGCACGCCGCGGCCTACGGTCGCGGCCTGCTGGCGGCCGACCCGGCCCCGGCGCTGGCGGCTGCCGCGTACTATGCCGCGCACGCCCGTCCGCTGCGCCACGGGATGGCGTTGGAGGACGCGGCCGAACTGCTGGCCAGGCAAGGCGAGTCGGCACAGGCGAAGCGCCGGCTGGACGAGGCGGTGGAGGTCTACACCCGGCTGGGAGCCCGTTGGGACATCCGGCGGGCGGAGACCAGGCTGCGCGCCTGCGGGGTGCGCCGGGGTGCCCGCGGCCCGAGGTCGCGGGCGACCTCGGGCTGGGAGAGCCTGACGCCCACCGAGCTCCGGGTGGCCGAACGGGTCGCCGCGGGCTTGTCGAACCCGGAGATCGCCGCCGAGCTGCTGCTCTCGCCGCGCACCGTGCAGACCCATGTCTCGCACATCCTGGGGAAGTTGACGGTACGATCGCGGGTCGACGTCGCCCGTGAGGCAACCCGGCGAGGCGTCCTGTCGTAGGGCCTGGAGTCGATCGGAGACGCCCGCACGAGTCGCGGGGACAGCCCCGGCCCGAGGCCGGGGACCGGCCAGCCGGACGACGCCTCGGTGCTCCTCATGTTCGGTGCCCGCCTTCACCACGAGACCGGCTCCGCAGCTCACCGCGTCGGGAGGCGATGGTGCGTGCCCCCTGCCGGGACCAGTGGTTGATGCCGAAACAGCCGGTCAGGCGGCGCAGTTCGGGGAACCGGTCCTCGCCCCACTCCCGCGCCAGGCCCGTGCCCGCGTCCACCGCCCGCTGTTCGCCGTGGGTGCAGTACCAACATCCGCCGGAACTCCGGACCATGCCCCATTCAGGGCCGCCGGGTTTGTTCACTCAGCCGTCGGCCGGAGGGGATGCTCGACTTGCCCAGCCGTGCGACGGCCTGGCTCAGCACGGGCACGGGGAAGTCGAGGCGCTTTGCACGGGGGATCAGAAAAGCCGCAGACCGGACGGCACGCAGGGCCGTGTTCGCCACCGGCGCCGGTATGCCGGGCTGCCCGTAGCTCTCGCGGGCCCAGGACGGCATCAGTGAGTACCCAAGACGCGAGGCCACGGTCCACGCCGGGCGCATTGACCGGTGCAGCCCGTGGAGCGGCGGCCGCGCGACGAAGCGGTGTATCGCCATCGCCTCGGCGGTGGCGGCCAGCACGGGCCGCATGCCGCAGAGGTAGTCCTCCAGGTCCGCCACCGACCCCGGGGCGTCACCGGACGCCAGGCCCACCAGGGCCGCGACCTGTCGCTGCTCGCGGACATAGCGATCCGCCTGCCGGGCCGAGAGGTCCAGACCGCCCCGCAGAACCGCATGCAGATTGGACCTGACCAGAGCGCAGTGCACCCAGAGCAGCAGGTCGGGAGCGTCGACCCGGTGGACCGCTCCGGTCTCGGGGTCGCGGATGCGCAGCCGCTCGTGCACGAGCCGGACCCGGGCACCCGCGCGCTCCGCCTGTTCCCTGGTGCCCCAGGTCGTTGCGACGATGAAGGAACCGGTGCCCGTGAGACGGCCGAAGGGATCGTCCTCGAAGGAGGAGTTCTGCACGATGCCGAGAGCCGCTACCGGGTGCAGCGCCTGCAGATGGAGCGCGCTGATACCGCCGATCCACATCGCGGGGTCCGCGTGGAGGTGCCAGGTCACCGAAGACGGCCCGAAGAGCCCCGGATCAGGGGCGTCCGGATCGCGGGGGACGGAACGGGTGATCATGGGCGGCCTTCGCTGGTCTGCTTCGGCAGGGACCTCCTGCGCGTGAGGCTTTACGCGTCGGCCCGGACATGGGTTCACCTCCGGCTGTCGCAGCTGATGCGCCGGGCTCTGCCGGCGGCTTCGGCCTTGATCCGGGTGCGGACGGCCCGCAGCCCGGTGAGGCGCTTCTCGCGCCGGTCCAGCCGAACCAGCCCACCGAGGGTCTCATCGGTCACCAAGAGTCGCTGCGGCAGTGATCTTCCTGCACTGTGATCGCCGACATGCCGCACACCTTGGCACATCCCACTGACAGACACCGCTGGCGGCCGCCCCGCGCCGCCCGGCCAGCTCTATGCCGTGCCACGAATCCGTGGAACGCGGCCACCCGCACCACGGGCCCGAGCGGCTCTTCGCCGACCGCAGCGGATTCCGGGCAGCGCTGAACCGGTTACCGTCCTCGTTCGTAATGCATGAGTGCCCGGTCGCCAGCGACGTCGGCCGGGGCCCCGCGAGCACGAGGACGGCCAGATTGACGAACCGTTCAGATGAGCGCCACCTGGCGCAGGCGCTCTACGCCCGACACGCCGGCGACGTGTACCCGCATGCCCTTGCCGTAGCCGACGGCGACCGGGCGCGGGCGGCGGAACTGCTGCGCCTCGCGCTGCTGGCGGTCGTTCGCCGGCCCGTGGTGGCACAGGGACGCGCGGTCGGCGAGCGGCTGACTGCGGAGGTCAGCCGACTGGCGGCCCCGGCCAACGCCACGCAGCGGAGGTTTCTGCTGCGGCGGAGGCCGAACCCGCTCCCGCTCACGCGGCCGGAACCGTCCGAGGCCGGCCTCGCGGCGGTGGTGTCGCCCCGTCGGGAGCTCGCCGCCGGGCCGACCGCGCCCGCCGCCGGAACGCCGCGGCGGCCGGCCATCGCCGAGGCCCTGGCCGCGCTCCCGGCGGAGCACCGAGAGGCGATCACCGAGTCGTTCCTCAGGGGCCGAACCGTCCACCAGGCCGCCGAGCTGCTCGGCCTGCCACCGCAGGCGGTGAAGTCCCGCGTCTTCTACGGGCTCCACCGCCTCGCGCTCGCCCTCGAAGAACAGGAGTCGGCGTGAACCGGAGTGCCGCCTGCGCCGAACTCGGTGCCTATGTGCTCGGTGGATTGGACGCCGCGGAGGCAGACCGGTTCGAGGAGCATCTGCTGACCTGCGACTACTGCCTGGGCGAGGCCGATGCCTTCCAGAAGGTCCGGGACCTGCTGCTCCCGCTGGTCGGGCAGCCGTTGGAGGCCGTCGAGCCTGAGGACGGCCGCGGCACCGCACCGGATCCGGCCGCGGCACCGCCCGCCGTCCCCGACGAGGACGTACTCACCTCGCTGTTGGCCGACGTCGCCCGCGAGCGGCACCGCCGCAGGTGGCGTCTCGCGGCGGTGCTCACCGCTGCCGCCGCGCTGGTCGTCGCGCTGCCGTTCGTCGCGCTGCGCGCGGGTTCCGGACACACGGTGGCCGCGCCCGCCGTGAGCCCCACCCCGAGCCCCGCCGTGATGCTCATGATGACCGGCGAGCAGCACCGGGCCGCCGATCCCACCACCCGGGTCTCCGGTTCGGTGGGGCTGGAGGACAAGGGGTGGGGAACCCATGTCGCGCTCCAGTTGAGCGGGGTCGGCGGCCCCCTCACCTGCTCGCTGGTCGCGGTGTCGAAGGGCGGCCAGCGGGAGACGGTGACCAGCTGGTCCGTGCCGCCCGCTGGCTACGGCGTGCCCGGCCACCCGGATGCCCTGGTGGTGCACGGCGGCACCTCGTGGTCCCGTGGGCAGCTCGACCACTTCGAGGTGTGGACGGCGGACGGGCGGCAGCTGCTGTCGATCCCCGTCTAGCGACGCCTGCCCGAAGGGACGGCCCGATCCAGTCGGGCCCATCCGCTCCGCCGTCGCCGGCCCGCTGAAGGCCGCTCGCCGCTGGGCCAGGCGACACCGCCGTCCCCGGCGCCCGAGGATGTCCGCCGGATGGCGCAGTTCCCCGGCCCAGCGTGGCCGCCGGAGTGCTCGACGATCCGTCGGCGCCCGGCCGGAACCACGTTTCGGACGCGTCGGCCAGCCCCTCGGACGATCCGGCGGCGGAGCCGGCCGTCGGATGTCTGCGCACGCCTGCCTCGTACAGGCTCGATCACACGGTGCGGCCTGCTGAATTACCGTCACCACTCCATAGCTCCATGCCGAGCGCGCCGCGCTTGGCGCTGCAGGGGGTACCGCTTGGCGCCCTGACGTCCGCGGAAGCATGACGAAGGGGTCGCCCGCGCGGTGTGGGCAACTCCTGTCTGCTCTGTCGGCGATCAAGTCTCGGACATCGGTTCAGGCCTGAGGTGAGCTTGCTCCGCTTCGACGGACACTGCTCAGCAGATGGCCGCGCTCCGCCGTCGGACCGGGCCCGGCAGGAGAGGAAGACCCGCCGGAGCCGGCCCGCCGCGTCACATGACCGTCACCTCTGCCGCCGCACCGCGCCCCAGGAGGCCGTGGAGGAGCGGGGTGGCGGGCAGCGACGGGTGCAGGTAGACATGCTCACGGCGTTGTTCGACGGCGGCGAGCAGGGTGCGGAAGGTGGCCTTCGCCTCCTCCGTGCGCCCGGCGCGGTGCTGGGCCTGGCCGAGCAGGCCCAGGTGCAGCGGGTGGCGCAGGCGCGTGCTGGACCCGCGCAGTTCGGCCAGCGAGGTGTGCATCAGGCCGAGGCCGTCCGCCTGTCGCCCCGAGTGCGTCAGGCCCCACCCTTCGAGCAGACCGAGCATCGCCTTCCAGTAGAGCAGCCCGTGTTCGCCCGCCAGCCGGACGCCCTCGGCCGCGGCGGCGCACGCCGTGACGGCGTCGCCCTCCCAGGCCGCGATGACCGCGTCCACATAGAGGGCGAAGCACCGGTCGGAGGGCCTGCTCTCGTACTCGGTCAGCCGCAGCAGCTCACGGCGGCGCGCCCCTGCGGCCCGCCGGTCGCCCAGGAGCCAGCGGGTGAAGGCGTCGTACGAGCGCAAGGAGACGCGAGGGTCGTGCTGGAACGTACGGGCCAGCGAGTGGCCCTCACGGGCGAAGCGGTCCGCCATCTCGACGCCGCGCTCCAGCTCGGCCAGCGCTTGCGGCAGTTGGCCGCTGACATGCAGCACGATGCCCTCGCCGTACGCGGCGCCGAGCATCGCCACGGGCTCGTGGGTCCGGTCCGCGATGTCCCGCAGCAGGCCGGACAACCGCCGGGAGGCGTCGTACCGGCCGGTGACGAGATAGGCCGCGCACAGAGCCCAGAGCGCCGACGGGTCCTCAGGTGCCTGAGTGGCCTTGCCGAGGGCCCGGCCGCGTGCGAGCTCCGCCTCGGCCTCGGGGTGGCCGTAGCCCCGGGTGGTGGCCAGTACCTGGCCGAGCTGGATGTGCAGCCGCTGCTTCAGGCACAGGGTCGTGGGGTCGTCGAAGGGCAGGGAACCGACGAGGTGCACCGCCCGGCGCAGCCAGGTCTCCACCTGTTCGTACGCCAGCTGCTGTTCGGCGTGCTCGGCGGCGCGCAGCAGGTGGGGGAGTGCCTGCTCGGCGGGGAGCGCGTTCTTGGCGTGCCACGAGTGGTGGGCCACCCGCTCGATCTCCTCGTCCGCCACCTGACCGTGCCTGCGGGGACACAGGGCCTGGGCGACCCGGGCGTGCAGCCGGTGCCGGTCCTCGCGCGCGAGCTCGTCGATCAGTGTCTCCCGCACCAGCGCGTGGGTGAAGTGGAGCCGCTCGGGGTGGTGCGGGTCCTCGCCGAGGAGCCCGGCGCGGATCGCCGACTCCAGCGCCTCGGCGACCGGTTCGTCCTCGGTGGCGGTGCGCTGGAGCAGGTCGGCGTCGACCTCGGCGCCGATGACGGCGCACAGCCGTAGCACGCGCAGGACGGGAGCGGGCAGTGCCGCGAACCGCTGGTGCAGGGCCTCGCGCACGCCGGTCGGAATGCGGGCGAGGAGCACGTCCGCCGCGTCCGGGCGGTGCAGGCTGCGCGCGTTGTCGAGGAGGGAGAGCAACTGCATGACGAAGTACGGGTTGCCCTCGCTGCGCCGGTGCAGCACCTCGATGACCTTCGCGTCGACGCCAGGCCCGGCCTGCGCCCAGACCAGGGAGGCGACGGCCTGCCGGGACAGTCCGCCGAGCCTGAGGGTCTCGGTCCTGGGGCCGCGCAGGATCTCGGTGATCAACCGGCGCACCGTGGCGTCGGACTCGACCTCCAGCTCACGGGCGGTCAGTACGATGCCGAGCGGGTGGCCCTGGCGGCGGATGCTCAGGAGCCTGAGCAGGTCCAGGGAGGCGGTGTCCGCCCAGTGCAGGTCTTCGAGAAGCAGCGCGAGCGGCTGCTGGGCGGCCAGGGTGAGCAGGACCTCGCAGACCGCGTCGTGGGTGAGGAACCGGGCCTGGCCCCAGTCGGATCCGGCGCCGCCGGGTCCGGCCGAGCGCTCGGGGATGAGGGGGGCGAGCAGGGCGCCGAAGGGCTCCGTCGCGCGGCGGAAGGCGTCCGGGCGGGTGACGGAAAGGCGCCGCAGGACCTGGGTCCACGGCCAGTAGGGCGGGACGCCCTCGCCGGGGAAGCAGTGGCTCCAGATCACTTCCAGGCCGGCGCCGTCCGGGCTCTCGCCGGCGGCCTCCAGCCGTGGGGCGAGTTCGAGGAGCAGGCGGGTCTTGCCGACCCCGGCGGGGCCGAGAACGCCGGCCACGTGTCCGTGGCCGACGAGTGCGCTCGCGGCCGCGGTCGTCAGGCGGTAGAGCTCCACGCAGCGGCCGGTGAACGGTGAGGGGGAGCTCGCTCGCCCGAGGCTCACCGCGTCGGCCGCGGGGGCCTGGGTCGGCTGCCGGGCCGAAGTGTCCCGCGTGGTGCGTCCGGCCTCCGGTCGTCCCTCGGTTCCCCCGGCCGCCGTACGCTCCCGGTCGGTCCCGGCCGGAGTGGCGGCGCCGAACTCGCCGGCTCCGTCGGCCGGTCCGTGCCCCGCGGCCCCGTCGGGCCTCTCGCGCCCCTCGGCTGCTCCGGGGCCCCCGGCGCCACCGCTCCTCTCGGGCCCTTGCGCCGCGACGGACGAGGCGCCGTCGCCTGCCTTCCGTGCCCCGTCGTCGTCGGGCTTCTCGGCCGTGCGCTTCCCGGACCGTACGGGCTCTCGGCGTTCGGGGCGAGGTTTGTCGGCGGATCCGCACGTCTCCGGCTCCTGGCGGAGGATCGCGGTCCGGATCCGCCGGAGTTCAGGGGCGGTGTCCACGCCGAACTTCTCGACCAGGTGTAGACGCGTCCGTTCGTACACCTCCAGCGCCTCCGCCTGCCGTCCGAGCCGGGATAACGCGGTCATCAAGTGGCCGACGAGGCGTTCTCGCGTCGGGTGGCTGCGTGCCTCGCGCTCCAGTTCCGCGGCGACCTCCTCGGCCGCTCCCAGGGCCAGCTGGGCTTCCGCGCAGGATTCCACGGCGGTGAGCCTGACCTGTTCCAGCCGTGTGCCCTCGTCGCTCAGCGGCGGGTGGCCGTCGAACTCCCCGTAGGGCGAGCCGTGCCACAGCCCGAGCGCCTCGGTGAGCCGGTTCCGGGCGGTGAGCGGTTCACGCCGTTCCAGCAGCCGCCGCCCGTCGGTCACCAGGCGCTCGAAGCGGCAGACGTCGATCTGTTCGGGATCGAGTTCCAGGACGTAGCCGGGGGCCCGGTGACGCAGCACCGACGGGCGGCCGGGCCCGTCCGCCGGGTGCAGTGCGCGGCGCAGATGGGAGACGTGGCTCTGGAGCGTGGCGACGGCCTGGCGCGGTGGGTCCTCGCCCCACAGTTCCTCGACGAGCAGTTCCGTCGGCACCACGCGCCCCAGGCGTATGAGCAGCAGGGCCAGCAGCGCGCGTCTGCGGGGTGGGCCGAGTGGGAAGTCCTGTCCGCCGTGGCGTGCCGACATCGGGCCCAGAACGTTCAGCAGGGGTTCCGCGGGGCCGGTCGCCGGCGGACCCGGTATCGGGGATGTGGGCATGTGGCTCCCAATCGTTCTTGCACGCGCGACTGTGCTGACGAACGGTCGACGATGCGAGGCCGGACCATCAATTGGATCTTGGCATAGTGCACGACGCATTCCAAGACCACGACTCAGCGGTCGGCAAGGTAACGGCAGGGATTTCACAGAGGGTTCGTCAAGGATGCCGGAATTCGGCCACAAGCGGTGGCAAGGGACAGCCAGCGTCCTGACCAGGGGACCGCAAGGGTGGTGACGCAGGATTCCCCGTGTCGGGAACCGCCGCCGAAACGGGAGCGCATGAACCGGCCTGATGACAGCCGTCGCCATGCCCTCCACTGAACCGTCGGATCGCCAAGAGGCATTCACCTGAGGAGTACCGCCGTGTCGTTTGCCCGCCACGATTTCGGTGGCTCTCGCGAAGCGGGGCGCACCGGCGCTCGTCACCTGTACGGGGAAGTCGGCCATGACCCGAGAACGGGCCGACAGGAGTCCGGCGTGAGGGATTCCACCGCGGGAACGCGCTCCGTGCTCTTCCCCGGGCAGGGGTCCCAGGCCAGGGGAATGGGGGCCGGACTCTTCGAGCGTTTCCGGCAGACGACCGCCATGGCCAACGACGTCCTCGGCTACGACCTCCCCCGGCTGTGCCTGGCGGACCCCGACAGGCGATTGAACGACACGCGCTTCACCCAGCCCGCGCTCTACGTCGTCAACGCCCTGTCCTACCGGGATTCCCTGGAGCGGGGCGAACCCGAGGGTGACTACCTGCTCGGCCACAGCCTCGGGGAGTACAACGCCCTGCACGCCGCCGGCGCCTTCGACTTCGAGACCGGCCTCAAGCTCGTCATCAAGCGGGGCGAGCTCATGGCCCGGATCTCGGACGGGGCCATGCTCGCCGTCGTGGGGATGAGTGAGAGCGACCTGCGCGCCTTCCTCGACGAGGAGGGCCTTTCCCGGCTCGATGTCGCCAATATCAACACCCCCACTCAGATCGTGCTGTCCGGGGCCCGTGACGAGATCGAGCGGGCCCGCCGGGTTCTCGACGAGCGCCGGATCAGGGTCGCCCCACTGAAGGTGTCGGCCGCGTTCCACTCGCGGTTCATGGCTCCGGCCCGTGACGAGTTCGCGGCCTTCCTCAAAGGCTTCCGGTTCTCCCCCTTGCGGGCCACGGTGATCGCCAACCTCACCGCGCGGCCGTACGTGGAGCAGGACATCGCCGCGACGCTGAGCGAGCAGATCTCCGGGTCGGTGAGGTGGCTGGAAAGCATCCGCTACCTGCTGGAGCGCACGTCCGCCGAGGACTGCCGGCAGGTGGGCGAAGGACAGGTCCTGACACGCATGGTCGAGCAGATCCGCACGGCCGCCGCGCCCCCTGCCCGCGCGGCGGGCACGGCACGGCCCCGGCTGTTCTGCGTCGCCTACGCCGGAGGCGACGAGCGCGCCTACGCGGGCCTGACCGAGCACCTCCCGGACGTCGACGTGGTGACGCTGGAGCGGCCGGGCCGGGGCCGGCGGTCCTCCGAACCCCTGCTGCGGGAACTCCCGGCGATTGTCGACGACCTGCTCCGGCAGCTGCGGAACCGGCTCGACGCCCCGTACGCCCTCTACGGCCACAGCCTCGGCGCCCGGCTGGCCTTCCTGCTCTGCCACCGGCTGCGCGAGGAGGGCCTGCCCGCACCGGCCCACCTGTTCGTCTCCGGCGAGAGCGGACCGGCGATACCGAGCCGGGAGCGCCATACGTGGGAGTTGCCGACCGACGCCTTCTGGGCGCACCTGAAGCAGCTCGGCGGCATCCCAGCGGAGCTATGGGAGCACGAGGACCTGATGGCCTACTACGAGCGCGTCATGCGGGCCGACTTCGCCGCGCTGGGCGCTTATGAGCACGAGGACGCGCCGCCACTGGACGTGCCCGTCACCGCCATGACCGGTGAGAGCGAGTGGTTCACCCAGGCCGACGTCGACGCCTGGCAACGGGAGAGCACCCGTCCCCTGACCACCCACCGGTTCCCCGGCGACCACTTCTTCATCCGGGCCCAGTGGCCCGCGCTGGCCCGGGTCGTCCGCGCCGGGCTCGCGGTCGCGTAGCACCGCGCCGAAGCAGCGAAGCATTCACGGGCGTCGGGCACCGGCGCGCGTCCGGACCAACCATTTCGACGGTGAGGACAGCCATGAAGCAGGAAATCAAGAAGTACATGGAAGAACGGCTGATGTTCGAGTTCGACTCGGAGATCACCGAGGACACCGACCTGTTCAAGGCGGGCATCCTCGACTCGTTCGGCTACGTCTCGCTGATGGCCCACATCGAGCAGGAATACGACGTTTCCTTCGGTGAGGAGGAACTCCTCGGCAACATCATGGTCTCGCTGTCCGGCATCGTCGAGTTCGTCGACGCGGCCCGTGCGCGGACCGTCGGGAGCCGGTGACCCGATGTGCGGAATAGCCGGCTTCCACGAAAGCTCCCTGCACCCGCGGGAATACCAGCACGTGATCCACGACATGCTCGCACAGATCGAGCACCGCGGCCCGGACGAAGCGGGCTGCTTCCTCGACGACCGCCTGGCCATGGGCACGGTACGGCTGAGCATCATCGACCTGTCCAGCGGCTCGCAGCCGGTCGGCAGCGCCGACGGCCGCTACTGGCTCTGCTACAACGGCGAGCTGTACAACTACCGTGAACTGCGCGACGAGTTGACCGGCCGCGGCTTCACCTTCCGCACCGGGTCCGACACCGAGGTCGTCCTCAACGCCTGGGCCGCCTGGGGCCACGACTGCCTGCCCAGGTTCAACGGCGCCTTCGCGTTCGCCGTCTTCGACACCACCACCGGCGAGCTGCACCTGGCGCGCGACCGGTTCGGCAAGCGGCCGCTGTTCGTGGCCCGGCACGAGGGCGCATGGCTGTTCGCCTCCGAGATGAAGGCGTTCCTGGCCTACCCGGGCTTCAGCTTCGACTTCGACGCACGCGAACTGTCCTCGATCTACGCCACCTGGGCCCCGCTGCCCGGCCAGAGCGGCTACCGCGGAATCGAGCAGATCCCGATGGGCGAGTACCTCTCCGTGCGCGGGGACACGGTCCGACGCGGCCGCTGGGCGAGCCTCGACCTGACCGCCGGCCCGGCGCCGGAGTCCGAGCAGGAGGCCGTCGGGCTGGTCCGCGCGGAGCTGGAGGCCGCGGTCGACGTACGGCTGCGCAGTGACGTGGAGGTCGGGGTGTACGCCTCCGGCGGGTTGGACTCGTCGATCATCGCGCACATCGCCGCGCGGCGGACCGACCGCCCCCTGCGGACGTTCTCGATCCAGTTCGAGGACGCGGAGTTCGACGAGTCGGCCGAACAGGACGAGCTGGCGAAGCACCTGGGCACGCGGCACTCCACGGTACGGGTGAAGGACTCCGACATCGTCGACGCCTTCCCGGAAGCTGTCCGGCACGCCGAGGTGCCCGTCTTCCGTACCGCGTTCGTACCGATGTACCTGCTGGCCGGCCACGTGCGGAGCGAGGGCATCAAGGTCGTCCTCAGCGGCGAGGGCGCGGACGAGGCGTTCCTGGGATACGGCATCTTCAAGGACACCCAGCTGCTCTCGGCGTGGCACGAGCTGGACGACGACACCCGCATGCGCAGGATGGGGCAGCTCCACCCCTACCTGCGCCACTTCAACGGGGCGGACGGCCACCGCCGCATGCTGGGGCTCTACCGGCAGTTCACCGAGGAGAGCCTGCCCGGCCTCTTCTCGCACCAGATGCGGTTCCAGAACGGCCGGTTCGCCGCCCGCCTGCTGCGGGACGCGGGCGATCCGTTCGCGGCCGTCAAGGAGCTGGTGGCGCGCGAGCCCGGTTACGCGCGGCTGTCCCCGGTGCAGAAGGCACAGTGGCTGGAATTCCGCACCCTACTGAGCGGCTATCTGCTGTCGACCCAGGGCGAGCGGATGGCGCTGGCGCACGGTGTGGAGAACCGCTGCCCGTTCCTCGACCCCGCCGTGGTGCGCCGGGCGGCGTCGCTCAACCTGCGGTTCGGGGACTCCTTCGACGAGAAGTACCTGCTCAAGCAGGCCTACGCCGATGTGCTGCCCGAACGGATCGTCAGGAAGGGGAAGTTCCCCTACCGCGCCCCGGACAGTGCCGCGTTCGTCCGGTCCCGCCCGCACTACCGCGAGCTGCTGACCGACCCCGGCACCCTCGAGGAGATCGGTGTGCTGGACCCGCGCTTCGTGCGGCGGTTCACCGACCGCGTCTTCGACAGCCCCCCGGAGGGGATCGGCACAAAGGAGAACCAGGCGTTCGTCCTCCTGGCCTCGACGGTCTGGCTGCACCACTGGTACGTGCGCGGGCACGCGCGCCGCCACGCTCCGCTCGGTATCCCTTTGAACGTCGTCGACCGGCGCAGCAGTGCCCTGTCGGCCAGGACGGAGAACGTGCTGTGAAGACGGAATCCGGCGCTCCCGCCGAGGACCAGGACATCGCCGTCGTCGGTCTGTCCCTGCGGCTGCCCGGCTCGCGCACCCCGGAGGAGTTCTGGGACCACCTGGCCGCGGGGCGCTCGCTGATCAGCGAGGTGCCTGCGCGCCGCTGGCGCAAGGAGGACCACCTCGGGCACCCGCGCCGCGAGTTCAACAAGACCAACAGCGTGTGGGGCGGCTTCGTCGACGACATCGACTGCTTCGATGCGGACTTCTTCAAGATCTCTCCTCGCGAGGCGCAGTCCATGGACCCGCAGCAGCGGATGGCCCTGGAACTGAGCTGGCACGCGCTCGAGGACGCCGGATACCGCGCCGACCGGATCGCGGGTTCGCGCACCGGCGTCTTCATGGGGGTCTGCCACTGGGACTACGCCGAGCTGATCGAGCGGGAAGTCGAGGAGATCGACGCCTACTACCCGACCGGCGCGGCCTACGCGATCATCGCCAACCGCGTGTCCCACCACTTCGACTTCCGCGGCCCCAGCGTCGTCAACGACACCGCGTGCGCCAGTTCGCTCGTCGCGGTGCAACAGGCGGTGCAGGCGCTGCACAACGGCGACTGCGACCAGGCCCTCGCCGGCGGGGTCAACCTGACGTGGTCGCCCCGGCACTTCATCGCCTTCGCCAAGGCGGGCATGCTCTCGCCCGACGGGCTCTGCCGCGCGTTCGACGCGGACGCCAACGGCTATGTGCGGGGCGAGGGCGGCGGCGTCGTCCTGCTCAAGCGGGCCGCGGACGCCCGCCGTGACGGCGACGCCATCCACGCGGTGATCAAGGGCATCGGCAGCAACCACGGCGGGCGCACCAGCTCCCTGACCGTCACCAACCCGGCCGCCCAGGCCGAGCTGATCACCGACGTCTACCGCCGGGCGGGCATCGAGCCCGAGAGCGTCACCTACGTCGAGACGCACGGCCCCGGCACGCCCGTCGGGGATCCGATCGAGATCCGCGGTCTGAAGCAGGCCTTCGCCGAGCTGAACGCGGACCGGCCCGCGGCCGAACACCGCTGCGGCGTCGGCTCGGTGAAGACCAACATCGGGCATCTGGAGGGTGCCGCAGGGGTGGCGGGCATGCTCAAGGTGATCCTCGCCATGCGCCACCGCAAGCTGCCCGCCACGGTCAACTTCCGCAAGCTCAACCCCCTCATCAAGCTGGACGGCAGTCCGCTGTACGTCGTGGACCGCCTCGTCGACTGGGGCGCCGGGGAATCCGCACCGCTGCGTGCCGGCGTCAGCTCGTTCGGGTTCGGCGGGACGAACGCCCATGTGCTGCTGGAATCCGGTGACCCGGTCACCGTCACCGAGGACACCGGCGAACAGTGGCTGCCGGTGTCGGCCAAGGACGAGGAGCGGCTCCGCGAGACGTGCGCCGCGCTCGCCCACTGGGCCCGCGGCCGCGTCGAGAACGGGGATCCGCTGTCGTTGACCGATGTCGCGCGCACGCTGCGCGAGGGCCGGGTGCCGATGCGCGAGCGGGTGGTGTTCCGCGCGAGCGGCCTCGGCGAGTGGGCGGCCCAGCTGGAGAGCGTCGCCGCGGGGGAGACGCCCCCCACGGACTGCCTCCGCGGCCGCGCGGACGCAAAGGGCCCCGGCGGGCTGGACGCGGACGACCTGGCGGCGCTGGCCGAGCGCTGGCTGGAGCAGGGCCGCAGGGAGAAGTTCGCGGCGGCGTGGGCCCAGGGCCTGCCGGTTGACTGGGCACAGTGGCCGGAACAGGGCCGGCGCGTGCACCTGCCGGGCTACGCGTTCGCACGCACCCCGCACTGGTTCCGCCCGGCCGGCGAGCCGGAGCCGAGTCGTACGGCGGAGGCTCCCGCGCCGCTTGGCGAGGGGCGGGCGCACGACGGTGGCTGGTCGTTCCCCGTGCGCTTCGACGCCACGCAAGGATTCGTACGGGACCACGTGGTCAACGGCGTCCGGATCGTCCCGGGCGTGGTGGCGCTGGAACTCGTCGCGGCGGCGGCCGGGCAGGCGGTCGTGGCGGGCACCCGCGCCGGACAGGCGCCGCGCGTCCGCAACGCGGTATGGATCCGCCCGCTGATCGTCGCGGACACGGTGCTGTCCGCACGGCTCCTGCTGACCGCCGCGGGCGAGGGCTACGACTACGCGATCACCGACGAGCAGGGCACGGCGTACACCAGCGGCCGGGTCGAGTACGGCGCGGCCGTGGTGGACACGACGGATCTGGGTGCGCTGCGCGAGCGGCACCCCCGGAGCGTCGACGTCGCCGAAGGGTATGCCGCGCTGCGGGCCAGCGGCATCGAGCACGGCCCCGCGCTGCGCGCTCTGCACACGCTGCACCGCGGACAGGAGGGTGTCCTGGCCGAGTTGCGGCTGCCCGCCGACGCCCCGGCGGGCATGCGGCTTCAGCCCGCGATCCTCGACAGCGCCCTCCTCGCGGCCCTGGCCCTGGGCTCGGCGGACGGCGGCTGGCGTGAGCCGTCCGCGCCCGCGGTGCCGTTCGCCCTGGACGGCCTCCTCGTCCACGCGCCGACGACCCCGACGATGTGGGCGTGGCTGAGGCCCGCGGACAGCGCCCGGGGGAACAAGGCGGCGGTCGACATCGACCTGATCGGCGAGAACGGCCGGCTGTGCGTGCGGTTCACCGGATACACCTCCAGGGCACTGCCCGCCGCCGGGTCCGTGAGCGCTGCCCCGGAAGGTGAGCTCATCGAGGTCACCGGCCGCTGGTCGGAGGCCGTGGCTCCCGTGGCCGGACCGACCGGGCCGGTGACGGTGCTGAACGCCGCGCTGGACCCGGACCTCGTCGCGGCGAGTGCCGCGCGACTGGGCATGGACGTCGAGCACCTGGCGGTCCCCGCGGGCGCCACCGACGCGACCGCGATGAAGGCCGCGTTCCAGGCCTGTTACCCGCACGTCCAGCGACTGCTCGGGCAGGGGCGGCGCGTGCTCGTCGTCGCGCCCGGAGCGCCCGAGTCGCCGGTCTACGCCCCACTGGCGGCGCTGTTGAAGACCGCGCACCAGGAGAACCCGTCCTTCACGGGCGCGCTGGTGCTCCTCGACGGGTGGGACTCCCGCGACGCCGTCCGCTTCGAGCGCGTCGTACGGGCGGAGGCGGGCGCCGGGGAGGACACCGAGGTCGCCTACACCCCGGACGGCCGCCGACTGCGCCACGAGACCGTCGAACTGCCGCACGCCGACGTGGGGGAGAGCCTGCTCCGTGACGGCGGCGTGTACTGGATCACCGGGGGAGCCGGCGGGCTCGGCCGGCTGCTGGCCGAGCGGCTGTGCCGACGCTACGGCGCGACGGTGGTCATCAGCGGCCGGTCGGCCGGGAGCACGGCGGTCGACGAGCTGCGGGCGCGACTGCCCCACGGAGCGGTGGCGTACCGCCGGACCGACGTCACGGACGCGGACGGCGTACGGACGACGGTGGCGGCCATCCGCGCGGAGCACGGCCGGCTCGACGGGGTGTTCCACGCGGCCGGTGTGCTCGACGACGGCTACCTCGCGAACAAGCCGCTCGCGGGCACCGCCGCCGTGCTCGCGCCCAAGGTGGACGGCGTCGCGCACATCGATGCCGCGACCCGCGGAAGCGGCCTGGACTTCCTGCTGTTGTTCGGCTCGGTGGCAGGCGCGTTCGGCAACGCCGCGCAGGCCGACTACGCCGCCGCCAACGCCTTCCTCGACGCGTTCGCCGCACGGCGGCAGGCATCCGGCAGTGTGACCCGCTCGGTCGACTGGCCGCTGTGGGCCGACGGCGGCATGCGGGTGGACGACGCCAGCCTGGCCTACCTGCGCAAGCGCACCGGCACCGTGCCGCTGCCGAGCGAGGCCGGTCTGGACGCGCTGGAGCGCGCGCTGCGCACCGACACACCCGTCCGCCGCGTGGTGCTGTTCGGGGACAGGCCCAAGCTGCGCGTCTACGCGGGACTGGACCGCGCCGCGCGGCCCGTACCGCAGCGGACGAGCGCCGCGCCGGCCGTCCTGGACGAGCGTGAACTCGCCGCCCGCACGCAGGAGTACCTGCGCAACCTCTTCGCCGAGGTGACCCGGCAGGACGCGGAGCACATCCTGGTCGAGGAGAAGCTGGAGACCTACGGCATCGACTCGATCTCCATCGTCGACCTGACCAGCAAGCTGGAGGACACCTTCGGGTCGCTGCCCAAGACGCTGTTCTTCGAGCACGTCGATCTCCAGGGCGTGGCGGACTACTTCGTCGCCGAGCACCGCGACCGCCTGCTGGAGCTCTTCGCCCCCGAGGAACCCCCTACCGGGCACACGGTCCCAAAGACGCCGGTCGTCGAGGCGCCCGCTGCAACGGCACCGGTCCCGCGGACGTCCGCGGCCGTCGAAGCACGCACCCCCGCGCCGTGGACCGACCCGGAGCGGCACGACATCGCGGTGATCGGCATGGCCGGGCGCTATCCCGGCGCCGACACGCTGGAGGAGTTCTGGGAGCTGCTCAGCGAGGGCCGTCACAGCTTCGAACCGGTCCCCGAATCGCGGTGGCGGCACAGCGACATCTACTTCGACGAGCGTGACGTCCAGGGGAAGACGGTCGTCAGGACCGGTACGTTCCTCCGGGACGTCGAGGCGTTCGACCCGCGCTACTTCAACATCTCCCAGCGCGACGCCGAGCTGCTGTCCCCGGAGGTCCGGCTGTTCCTGCAAGCGGGCGTGACGGCGATGGAGGACGCGGGCTATTCACGCGAGACGCTCAAGCGCCGCTACGACAGCGACGTCGGCGTACTGGTCGGCTCGATGAACAACAGCTACTCGTTCTACGGCTTCCAGAACATGCTGACCCGCGGCACCGCCACCAGCGGCAGCGAGATCGGCGTGATGGCCAACATGCTGTCGTACCAGTACGGCTTCACCGGGCCGTCGGCGTTCCTCGACACGATGTGCTCCTCCTCGTCGGCATGCGTGCACCAGGCGGTGCGGATGCTGCGCGGCGGCGAGTGCCGCATGGTCGTCGTCGGCGGCATCAACCTGATGCTGCACCCGTTCGACCTGATCGCCACCTCGCAGGCGCACTTCACCACCAAGTCCGCCGGTGTCGTGCGCAGTTACGGCCTCGGTGCCGACGGCACGATCCTCGGTGAAGGCGTCGGCGCGCTCGTGCTCAAGCCGCTGGCGGAGGCGGTGGCCGACGGCGACCACGTCTACGGCGTGATCAAGGGCAGCGGCATGACCAACGCCGGGGTGCGCAACGGCTTCACGGTGCCGAGCCCGCGGCAGCAGGCACGCGCCATCGAGAAGGCGCTCGACGACGCCGGAGTGGACGCGCGGACGATCAGCTACCTGGAGGGTCACGGCTCGGCGACCTCCCTCGGCGACCCGATCGAGATCAAGGGCGCGAGCCTGGCGTTCGGCCGCGACACCCAGGACCGGGAGTTCTGCGCGATCGGCTCGGTCAAGTCCAACGTGGCACACCTGCTGTCCGGTTCGGGCCTGGCCGGCCTGACCAAGGTGCTGCTCCAGCTCAAGCACCGCACACTGGCGCCGTCGCTGCACGCGGAGACGCTGAGCCCCGCGATCGAGTTCGAGAATACGCCGTTCGTGGTGCAGCGTCACCGTGCGGAGTGGCGCCGCCCCCTGATCGGCGGCGAGGAGGTCCCCCGCCGGGCGGGCGTCACGTCCATCGGCGCGGGCGGCATCAACGTCCACATCGTCGTCGAGGAGCACGACGGGAGCGTCGTCGCGGCGCCGGACAGCGGCCGGCCGCAACTGCTGGTGTTCTCCGCCATGACTCCCCAGGCCTTGCGGACGGTGCTGCGTGACACGCATCAGTACGTGCGGGACACCGCACCGGGCCTGGACGCGCTCGCCTACACCCTGCAGACCGGCAAGAACGAACTGCCGTGCCGACTGGCGTTCGTCGCCGATGACATGTCCGACGCGCTCACCCGGCTCGCCCGGCTGTCCGAGATCGACTGGACCGCCGAAGCACTCGATCCGCCCCGCGGCGTGCACTTCACCGTGAGCACGCTGAGGCAGCGGCGCACCGCCGACGCCGCCATCGTCGAGCAGGCCCTGCGCGACGCGGACCTGTCCGCGCTGGCGCGCCACTGGGCGGGCGGCGCCGGACCGGACTGGGACCTGCTGTGGCCGACGGGAACCCGCCCGGCCAAGCTGTCGCTCCCGGCCTACCCCTTCGACCAGGTGCGCTGCTGGTACCCCGAGTACGACGACGCGCCGAGCGTGCTGCGGCCGTTGGCCTTCACCCGGCGGGCACACCCGTGGATCGGCGCCAACCGGTCGGACCTGAACGGCGTGCGCTACGCCTTGGAGCTGCGCGGGGACGACCTGCTCGACTACGTCCACACCGTCGGCCGCAAGCGTCGCTACGCCACCGTGGCGCTGCTGGACGCGGCACTGGCCTTCGCCCGGCTCGCCGGGCTGGAGGGGCCGCTGCGGCTGCGCGACGCCCGATGGGCCGCGCTGCCGTCGCCCGCGGACGCCGTGGAGACGTTCGAATGGCGGCTCGGCACGACCGGGTCGGGCTCGCACCGCGTCGAACTGTGGCACGCAGACGAGGCCACCCTGCGGTTCGCCGCCGACATCGAGCAGGCGGCGCCCGAGGCGACCGCGTCGATGCCGCAGCCGCTCGGCGACCCGGCCACCCTCGACCAGGACGGCTTCTACGCCGGGCTCGCCGAATCGGACATCGACGCCCGGCCGTACGCGCGCAGCGTCGAGAGCGTCACCGAGTTGGACGGGCACCGGCTGCTCGTCCGGGTCGCCGAACCCCCGATGTGCCAGGACCCGCACAAGCAGCGGGTACAGCTCCCGGCATGGGTGCTCGTCGGGCTCGTCCAGGGCGTCCAGCACGCACTGGGCCGGACGGAGGCGGCCGTGACACGGATCGGCTCCGCGTACGGCGAGCGGGTGGAGCACACCCGGGCCATCGTGCTGGAGCGGACGTCCGGTGCCGTCTTCCAGGCGGCCTTCCTCGACGAACACGGCCGCGTACTGGGCCGGATCGAGGACGCCGAGTTCACCGGCGGCACGCTCCCGGCGGCGCTGCGGGGCGAGGCCGATCGGGCGCCGGTCGCCCTGCCCCGGGCGTCGCGTGCGGAGCCGGACGGACAGTCGACGGCCGACCGAACGGCTGCTCCCCCTCCGGCACTCGAGGCCGCGGCGGACGGGAAGTCCGCGCTCGTCGACATCCTGCGCGAGACCGTCGCCGACCTCCTCAAGTTCGACCTGGCCGACATCGACGTCGACACGCACTTCCACGCGTACGGCTTCGAATCCATCACACTGGCCAAGCTGTCCTCGGAGCTCAACGGCATCCTCGGCGCGGACCTCACTCCGGCGGTCTTCTTCGAGTGCCCCGACATCCGCAGCCTCACCGAGCACCTGCTGGAGCGCTACGGCTCGGAGCTGACAACCCCCGCGGCACCCGAGATGCCCGCGGCACCCGAGACACCCGAGCCGGCCCGCCGGTCCGAGCCCGTTCCCGACGACGGCGCCGTGGCGATCGTCGGCGCGGCAGGGCGCTTCCCCGGCGCGGACGACCTCGACACCTTCTGGCAGCGGCTGCGCACGGGCGCCGACCTGATCGGCGACTACCCCGGCGACCGGTTCGACGGGCGCTACGCCGAGACCGTCGCTCGGGCGGACTTCCCGAAGTTCGCCGGCCGGATCGAGGGAGTGGACCGCTTCGACGCGGACTTCTTCCACCTCTCGCGGCTCGAAGCGGAGCTGATGGACCCGCAGCACCGCCTGGCGCTGGAGACCGTCTGGGCCGCGCTGGAGAACGGCGGCTACGCCCCGGCCCGGCTGCCGGAGAACACCGGCGTCTACTTCGGCGTCTCGGGCAGCGACTACCACCACTTGCTCAACGCCAGCGGCGTGGCTCCCGACGGCTTCACCGCCACCGGCAACGCGCACTCGATGCTGGCCAACCGGATCTCCTTCGTCCTGGACGTGCACGGGCCGAGCGAACCGGTCGACACGGCCTGCTCCAGCTCGCTCATCGCGCTGCACCGTGCCGTGGAGAGCATCCGGTCGGGCCGCTGCGACATGGCCCTCGCGGGCGGGGTCAACCTGCTGCTGAGCGTCGACACCTTCGCCGCCACACAGATGGCGGGGATGCTCAGCCCGGACGGCCGCTGCAAGACCTTCTCCGCCGACGCGGACGGCTACGTTCGCTCCGAGGGCGTCGCCGTGGTGCTGCTCAAACCGCTCGCCCAGGCGCAGCGGGACGGCGACGCCATCTGGGGCGTCGTCCGCGGCAGCGCCGAGAACCACGGCGGCCGCGCCGGATCCCTGACGGCCCCCAACGGCAAGGCACAGGCCGCGCTGATCCAGGACGCCATGCGCGGCATCGACCCGGACAGCATCGGCTACGTCGAGGCGCACGGCACGGGCACCGCGCTGGGCGACCCGGTCGAGGTCAACGCCCTCGCCAGCGCCTACCGCACCCTGCGCGCCGCGGACGGCAAACCGCCGCACGGTCCTCGGCCGTGCGCGCTCGGCTCGGTGAAGACGAACATCGGTCACCTGGAGTCGGCCGCGGGTCTGGCCGGAGTGCTGAAGGTGCTGCTCGCCATGCGCCACGGTGAGCTGCCGCCGACTCTGCACTGCGACCGGCTCAATCCGCACCTGCCGCTCGCCGACGGCGGTTTCGACGTGGTGCGCGAGCTGCGCCGCTGGGAGCCGCGCGCCGACGCTGCCGGGCGGGAGTGGCCGCTGCGGGCCGGGGTGAGCAGCTTCGGCTTCGGCGGGGCCAACGCCCACGTCGTGCTCGAGGCACCCCCCGCGCCCCGGATCTCGCCGGCCCGCACGACCGTGCCCCAGGCCATCGTGCTGTCCGCCCGGGACGGTGACCGGCTGCGGGCCTCGGCCGGACGGCTGCGGGACTTCCTCGAACAGGCTCGCCGCGACGCACGTACCCCCGACCTCGCGGACCTGGCGTTCACCCTCCAGGTCGGCCGGGAAGCGATGGAGCAGCGCCTGGGCTTCGTCGCCGGGAGCATCGAGGACGTCCTCGGTGTGCTGGGCCGCTTCCTCGCCGGGGACGCGCGTTCGGGCTGGCACACCGGCGGCATCAAGCGGTCGCGCGGCACCGGGGTGCGGCGTGAGCCGGAGCAGACCGCGGAGGTCACCCGGGCGCTGCGTGACGGGCGGCTCGACGACGTGACGTCCCTGTGGTGCGACGGCGCGCTCGTCGACTGGCGGGCGACGCATCCCGCCGGTGAGCGGCGCACCGTGCGGCTGCCCGCCTACCCCTTCGCCCGCGACCGCTACTGGGCGCCCGCGAGCGACGAGGCCCCCGCCCCGCTGCCCGGCGGCGGTACCGCCTTCGACTCCGCCGCAGCCGTGGCGCTGCTCGACGCGGTCCTCGACGGGCGTGCCTGCCCGGACGCCCTGAGCCGGCCCTGAGGCTTTCCCTCCCTGCCTCCTCCCTGGATCAGGCGGCCCCGCCGCCCCACGAACCCAGAACGGAACGAACTTGAGTCGAAACATCCTTCGTGTGCCGAGCTGGCGCGACGAACCGGTGCGAGGGAAGGCCACGCCGGCAGGAGCCCGGCGGCTGGTCGTGCTGTGCGACGTCGCCGAGCAGGACGTGACAGTCCTGCGCCGGGACCTGCCGGGCGTGTCCGTCGCCCGGGTGGAGAGCCGTGCCGACGGGCCCGCCGCGGCCTACGAGCACGCGGCGACCCGGCTGCTGGGAGAGCTCCAGCGGCTGATGGACCAGCCGGCCGGCGGCCCCTGCCGGGTGCAGGTCGTCTGCCGTGAGGCCACGCCGTACGGCTACGCGGGCCTGATCGGCATGCTGCGCACCGCCACCCAGGAGGACCCCGCGCTGCACGGCCAGTTGATCGAGTTCACGCGGTGGCCGTCGGGCGAGGAACTCGCCGAGGTGCTCCAGGCGGAGTTCGGGCAGGAGCAGGAGCACATCCGCTACACCGACGGCCGTCGCCAGGTCCGCGTGTGGGATGCCGCCCCGCAGGTGACGGACGCACCGGTGTGGAAGGCCGGCGGGGTCTACCTGATCACCGGGGGAGCGGGCGGTATCGGGCGGCTGCTCGCTGCCGACATCGCGCGGCACGTCCCCGCCGCCCGGATCGTCCTGTGCGGGCGTTCGGCGGTGCGGGAGCCCGGCCCGTGGGGCGAGTACCGCCGGGTGGACGTCACCGATCGCGCGGCCGTGGCGGAACTGGTCGGCGACCTCGTGCGCAGGTACGGCCGACTCGACGGCATCGTGCACGCGGCCGGCGTGATCAGCGACGACTTCGTGATCCGCAAGTCCCACCGGGACGCCCAGCGGGTGCTCGCGCCCAAGGCCGCCGGGCTGGTGCACCTCGACGAGGCCACCCGCGACCTGCCGCTGGACTTCCTCGCGGCGTTCTCCTCCGGCGCCGGGACGCTGGGCAACGCCGGCCAGGCCGACTATGCCGCCGCCAACGGGTTCCTGGACGCCTACCAGACCCACCGCGCCGCTCTCGTGGCCGCGGGGGAGGGCCACGGCCGGAGCGTCTCGATCGCCTGGCCGCTGTGGCGCGACGGCGGGATGAGCGTCCCGGCCGAGGACGTCCCCGCACTCACCGAGCGGTTCGGCCGCCCCCTGGAGACGGACACCGCGCTGCGCGCGCTGTACGGCGCGCTCGCGCTCGGCACACCACACCTGCTGGTCATGGAAGGGGAGAGCGACGTGGACGAGGAAGGGACGCAGGCCGTGCGACTGCGGGCACGGGTGCTGCCCCGGCTGAAGGAACTCGTCGCCGAGACGCTGCGGCTGGACGCGGCGAGGCTGGACGCCGCCGCGCCCCTGGACAGCTTCGGCATCGACTCACTGGCCGTCACCCGGCTCAACCACCGCTTCACGCAATGGTTCGGCGCGCTGCCCAAGACGCTGCTCTACCAGTACCCGACGCTGCACGAGCTGGCCGGCCACCTCGCCGAGCAGCACCCGCACGGCTGCCACCGCTGGCTCGGTGACACCCCGGCCGGGAGCGTGGCGCCGGACCGTCCCGCCGCCCAGGCGACGGCTCGGCCGCGCCCGGGGGGCGCGGCCGAGCCGATCGCCATCATCGGCCTGAGCGGGCGCTACCCGGACGCGCCGACCGTGGGGGCCTTCTGGGACAACCTGCGCGCCGGCCGCGACAGCGTCCGCGAGATCCCGGCTGAACGCTGGTCACTGGACGGCTTCTTCGAACCGGACGCCCAGCGCGCCGTGCAGCAGGGCGCCAGCTACAGCAAGTGGGGCGCGTTCCTGGACGACTTCGCCCGGTTCGACGCCGCGTTCTTCGGAATCGCGCCCCGGGACGCGGCCGACATGGACCCGCAGGAACGGCTGTTCATCGAGAGCGCGTGGTCGGCGCTGGAGGACGCCGGCTACACCCGGCAGCGGCTCGCCGATCGGCACGCCTCACGAGTCGGCGTCTTCGCCGGGATCACCAAGACCGGCTTCGACCGGCACCGCCCCCCGGCGACGGACGGGGTGCCGCCGGCCCCGCGCACCTCCTTCGGGTCGCTGGCCAACCGGGTGTCCTACCTGCTGGACCTGCGCGGCCCGAGCATGCCCATCGACACCATGTGCTCGGCGTCGCTCACCGCGATCCACGAGGCGTGCGAGCACCTGCGCCACGGCGCCTGCGAACTGGCCATCGCCGGCGGGGTGAACCTCTACCTGCACCCCTCCACGTACGTCGAGCTGTGCCGCTCCCGGATGCTCGCCACCGACGGCCGCTGCCGCAGCTTCGGTGACGGCGGTGACGGGTTCGCCCCCGGCGAGGGCGTCGGCGCGGTGCTGCTGAAGCCGCTGTCCAAGGCCGAGGCCGACGGCGACCCCATCCACGCGGTCATCCTCGGCTCCGCCATCAACCACGGCGGCCGCAGCAACGGCTACACCGTGCCCAACCCCCGCGCGCAGGCGGCGCTGATCCGCGAGGCGCTGGACCGCGCCGGGGTGTCCGCCGCCGACATCGGCTACATCGAGGCGCACGGCACGGGCACCAGGCTCGGCGACCCCGTCGAGATCGACGGCCTCACCCAGGCGTTCACCCCCGACGCCGTCGGCAGCGGCGCGTGCGCCCTCGGCTCGGCCAAGTCGAACATAGGCCACCTCGAAGCGGCCGCCGGCATCGCGGGGCTGACCAAGGCCGTACTGCAGCTGCGGCACGGCGAGTTCGCGCCCACCCTGCACGCCGAGCGGCCGAACCCGGACATCGACTTCGCGGCCACCCCGTTCACCCTGCGGACCTCCGCCGCCCCCTGGCCGCGGCCCGGAGGCGGTGGGCCGCGGATGGCCGGGATCTCCTCCTTCGGCGCGGGCGGCGCCAACGCGCACGTGATCGTCGCCGAGCACCAGGGCACCACGGCCGTCACGACCGCCGCCCCGGCCGGTCCGGTCCTGCTGCCCCTGTCCGCCCGTACGCCCGAGGACCTGCGCGCACGGGCCGCCCAACTGACCGCCTGGCTCGACACCGAGACCCCGGTCGACCTGGCGGCCGTCGCGGCCACTCTGCAGACCGGCCGCGAGCCGATGGACGAGCGCGTGTGCTTCGTCGCGAGCACGGCCACCGCGTGGCTGGAGCAGCTCCGCGGCTTCCTCGCCGACCCCGAGGCCGCGGGTCCGTGGCACCGCGGCCGGGTCAAGGCCACCCGGGAAACCCTGGCCGCCCTGGCTTCGAGCGACGAGCTCCGCGAGCTCGTCGCCCGGTGGATCACCAATGGTGACCACAGTGAGCTCGCCGCCTCCTGGGCCAAGGGCATGCCCCTGGACTGGACCCGCCTGCACGGCGGCGACACCCCCGCGCGGGTGCACCTGCCCAGCTACCCCTTCGCGGGCCGGCGCTTCTGGTTCGACCCGGTCGCCGGTGAGAGCGAGCGGCCCGCGCCGGTGACCGCCACTCCCCGCACGGCGGCGGCCGGGGCCGCGGACGTGGAGCGCGTCCTGCTCGACTCGCTGGGCGAGGCCCTGCAGATGCCGGTCGCCGAGATCGAGCGCCGCCGCCCGTTCGCGGACTACGGCCTGGACTCCATCCTCGGTGTGAACCTGGTGCACACGCTCAACGCGGCCTTCGGCACCGAGCTGGAGACCACCGACCTCTTCGACCACGGCACCGTCGAGCGCCTGCACACGTTCATCACCAGCGCCTACGGCCACACGCTGCGCACCCAGGCGGCGGCCCCGGCGCCCGCCGCGTCCCCGGCCGACGACGCCATCGCCGTGGTCGGGATGGCCGCCCGTTACGCCGACGCCGAGGACCCGCGCGCCCTGTGGGACCACCTGATGGCCGGGCACGACCTGGTCGAGCCGGTCACCCGCTGGCCGCTCGGCCCGGACGTGACCTGCCGCTCCGGCAGCTTCGTCCGCGGAATCGACCAGTTCGACCCGGTGTTCTTCGCCATCTCCGGGGTCGAGGCCACTTACATGGACCCGCAGCAGCGCATCTTCCTGGAGCAGTGCTGGAACGCGCTGGAGGACGCCGGCTACACCGGCGAACGCCTGCGCAACCGCAACTGCGGTGTGTACGTGGGCTGTTACACCGGGGACTACCACGACCAGCTGGACGCGGATCCCCCGGCGCAGGCGCTGTGGGGCACGATGGGGTCGGTCGTGGCGTCCCGGATCGCCTACCAGCTCGACCTCAAGGGCCCCGCCCTCACCACGGACACCTCCTGCTCCAGCTCGCTCGTCTCCCTGCACCTGGCCTGTCGCGACCTGCGCGACGGCACGGCAGACATGGCGATCGCGGGCGGCGTGTTCATCCAGACCACCCCGCGGCTCTACGAGTCCGCGAGCCGCGCGGGCATGCTCTCGGCCGGCGGTCGCTGCCACAGCTTCGACGCCGATGCCGACGGCTTCGTGCCGGGCGAGGGCGCGGGCGCGGTCGTCCTCAAGCGGCTCGCCGACGCCCGGCGCGACGGCGACCACATCTACGGCGTCGTCCGCGCTTCGGGCATCAACCAGGACGGCACCACCAACGGCATCACCGCCCCCAGCGCGGCCTCCCAGGAACAGCTCCTGCGCGACGTCCACGCCCGCGGCGGCATCGAGCCGGGCGGCATCCAGCTCGTCGAGGCACACGGCACCGCCACACAGCTGGGCGACCCGATCGAATTCCGCGCGCTCACCCGCGCGTTCGAGGGCGCTCCGGCCGGGAGCGCGGTCCTCGGCTCCATCAAGACCAACCTGGGACACACACAGTTCGCCGCCGGAATCGCCGGTGTCATCAAGTCACTGCTGGCCCTCGAACACCGGCAGATCCCGCCGATGCTGCACTTCCGCGCGGCCAACCGGGCCGTCGCCCTCGAAGGCAGCCCCTTCACCGTCACCACCGCGCCGCGCCCGTGGGCGACGCCCGCGCACGGGCCGCGCCGCGCAGCCGTCAGCTCCTTCGGAGCCTCCGGTACCAACGCGCACGTGGTGCTGGAGGAGCACCCGGCCCCCGCGGTCGGCGGACCGAGCGGGGAGCACGCGTTCCTGCTGTCCGCGCGCACACCGGCCGCACTGCACGCCGTCGTCGAGCGGCTGCTCGCCCACCTCGACCGCGAACCCGGACTGCCCGCCGCGGCGGTCGCCTACAGCCTCGCTGCCGGACGCGGTCACTTCGCCCACCGGCTCGCCGTCGTCGCCGCCGACCTGCCTGCCCTCGCGGCACACCTGCGCGCCTGGCAGTCCGGCACCGTCGGGGACGCGGTGGCGCAGGGCGAGACCGCCGCCGACCCCCGGCCCGTCGGGGGCGTACGCGAACTGACGCCGACCGCACTGGCCCGGGCCTATGTACGCGGTGAGGTCGACCGCTTCACCGAGAGCTTCCCGCCCGCCGCGCGCCGCCAAGTCCCGCTGCCGACCTACCCGTTCGAGCGGCAGCGCTACTGGATCGACACCCCGGCCCCGCAGGCTGCCCCGGACGGCCCCGCCTACCGCCTCCACCTCACCGGCCAGGAGTTCTTCCTGGCGGACCACCACGTGGGCGGCCGGGCGGTGCTGCCCGGCGTGCTGACGCTGGAGGCCGCGCGGCGTGCCGCGAGCGGGGACTCCTTCACGCCGGTGGGCCTGCGCGATGTCGTCTGGCCCGCTCCGTTCCCCGTCGAGGAGAACGGTGCCGAGCTGTGCGTCGACCTCGACGGCGACGCCTTCCGCGTGCTGCGCGACGGCTCGGCCGTGCACGCCCAGGGACGGGTCGCACGGCCCGGCACGCCCACGCCGGCACCGCTGGACGCGCTGCGTGCCCGCTGCGGCCCGCGCACGCTCTCCCGGCAGCAGTGCCACGACGCCCTCGAAGGCGTCGGCATCCGGCACGGCGACCGCCTGCGCGCCGTCGACACCCTCGCCGTCGGCGACGGCGAGGTCCTGGCCCGCCTCGTCCTGCCCGCCGGTGCCGACGGCGCCTTCGCACTGCACCCGGCGATGCTCGACAGCGCCATCCAGGCCGTCGTCGCGCTCCACGGTGACGCCACCGGCGCCCTCGCCGAACACCGCGGCGCGCCCGCGCTGCCGTTCGCACTGGACGCCGCCGACATCTTCGCCCCCACCACCGAGCGCATGTGGGCCCACCTGCGCCACACCGAGGGCTACGCGCCCTCGGCCGACCGGGACGTGACCAAAGTGGACATCGACCTCTACGACGACGAGGGACGGCTCGGCGTGAGCCTGCGCGGCTACGCCTCCCGCCGGATGACCCCGGTGACCGGCGAAGCCCCCCGCGCGGCACTGCTGGCACCGGTGTGGGACGCCCTGCCCGCGACCTCCTCCCCGCGGCTGCCCGCACCGGGGGCCCGCGTGGTCCTGCTGGGCGGTACCGCCGAGGAACAGGCCGAGCTGCGCCGCCACCACCCCGATGCCACCGTCCTGCACACCCACGACGACGAGCCCGCCGACCGGCTCGCCGCGCGGCTGCCCGCCGGCACCGAGCACGTCTTCTGGCTCGCCCCGGCCGGCACCCCCGGCGATCCGGCCGGCGCCCGGCCCGGCGGCGCGCTCGCTGTGTTCCGTCTGATCAAGGCACTTCTGGCAGACGGCGCGGACGCCCGTGACCTCGGCCTGACCGCGATCACCCGGCAGGCCCGCCTGCTCCCGGGCGACGACCACGTCGACCCGGCCCACGCCGGAGTGCACGGCCTCCTCGGCACCCTGGCCAAGGAGTACCCCCACTGGCGCGTCCGCGTCGCCGACATCGAGGCCGGTGCCCCGGTGCCCTGGACGGCACTGCTGGAACTGCCCGCCGACCCCCGCGGCGAGGCCCTGGCCCACCGGCACGGCGAGTGGTACCGCCAGCGCCTGCTGGAGGTGTCCGAGCCGGGTACGACGGACCTTCCGTGCGAGCCCGGTGGCGTGATCGTGGCCATCGGCGGCGCGGGCGGCATCGGTGTCGTGTGGACCGAGCACATGATGCGCCGCCACGGCGCCCGGGTGGTCTGGATCGGCCGCCGCCCGCTGGACGTCGCCATCGCGGCACGGCAGGACGCCCTGGCCGCGTACGGCCCGAAGCCCGACTACGTACAGGCCGACGCGACCGACCGCGACGCCCTGCGCCGCGCCTGTGACGAGATCGTGCGGCGGCACGGCCCCGTGCGCGGCGTCCTGCACACCGCCATCGTGCTCGGCGACCAGAGCCTGGCCCGGATGGACGAGGACCGGTTCCGCGCGACCTACGAGGCCAAGGCGGACGTGGCGGTGAACCTGGCCGACGCCTTCGCGGGCCAGCCGCTGGACTTCGTCGCGTTCTTCTCCTCGATGCAGGCGTTCTTCAAGGCACCCGGGCAGGCCAACTACGCGGCGGGCTGCACCTTCGCCGACGCCTTCGCCGAGCAGCTGTCCACCAGGCTCGACTGCCCGGTCAAGGTGATGAACTGGGGCTACTGGGCGGGCGTCGGCATCGTCACCGCCGACGGCTACCGCCGGCGCATGGCCCAACTGGGCCTGGGCTCCATCGAACCCGCCGAGGGCATGGCGGCCTTCGACGCGCTGCTCGCCTCCCCGCACCCGCAGCTCGCACTGCTCAAGGCCACGGACACCCGTAGCATCGACGGCATCCACGGCGACGACGCCCTCACCCACCTCGCCGCCGCGACGCCCTCGCTGATCACGGCCCTGCGCGAGGAGAGGTCCGACCGGCGCGCAGAGATCGAGCGGCTGCGCGAGAAGGCCGACGGCCACGCCGGAGCCATGCAGGACGCGCTCGTCAACATGACCTGGGCGCTGCTGCAGTCGCTCGGGATGTTCCGCGACGGCCGCGCGGCCACCGCCGACGAGTGGCGTGCCGTCGGCGGCGTCGGGGACCGCTACGCGCGGTGGATGTCCCACAGCCTCACCGTGCTGGCCGACGCCGGCCGCCTGCGCCGCGAAGGCGAGGAGCGCTACGCGGCCCTCGACCCCCGGACCGGATCCCTCGACGACGCCTGGGCGGACTGGGACCGTGAACACCGGCGCTGGCTGGCCGACGAGGCCAAGCGCCCGCAAGCGGTCCTGGTCGACACGACGCTGCGCTCGCTGACCGACATCCTCACCGGCCGCCGCCCGGCCACCGACGTGATGTTCCCCAACGCCTCGCTCGAACTGGTCGAGGGCGTCTACAAGAACAACCCCGTCGCCGACTACTTCAACGACGTGCTCGCCGACACCCTCGTCGCCTACCTCGAACGCCGACTGGCGGACGACCCGTCCGCACGCCTGCGCATCCTGGAGATCGGCGCGGGCACCGGCGGCACCAGCGCCGCGGTGTTCCGCAGGCTGCGCCCGTGGGCCCGGCACATCGAGAAGTACAGCTACACCGACATCTCCAAGGCGTTCCTCCTGCACGCCCAGCGGGAGTACAGCGAGATCGCGCCCTACCTGGACCCGCAGCTCTTCAACGCCGAGAAGCCGCTCGCCGGCCAGCCGGTGGCCCCTGGCGAGTACGACGTGGTGATCGCCACCAACGTGCTGCACGCGACCCGCAACATCCGCAACACGCTGCGCAACGCCAAGGCCGCCGCCCGCACGAACGCCCTGCTGCTCCTCAACGAGCTGAGCGACAACATCCTCTTCAGCCACCTGACGTTCGGCCTGCTCGACGGCTGGTGGCTCTACGACGACCCGGCGCCGCGCATCGCGGGCTCGCCCGGCCTGGCGCCGGAGAGCTGGCGGCGGGTGCTCGGCGAGGTGGGCTTCCGCGCGGCGTTCGTCGCCGCCGAGGGTGCCGACGACCTCGGCCAGCAGGTCATCGTCGCCGAGAGCGACGGCGCGGTCCGCCAGCCGCGCCCGGAAGGCGCCTCCGCCTTCCGTGGCACCCTCCCGGAAGCCCTGCCCCGGACCGCTCCGCCGGAGCCGCTCGCCCCCTCGCAGCGGCCCGCCCCGGCCGCCACCGGCGGCGACCACGACGAGCGCCTGCTGGAGCCGGCCCGCGACTACTTCCGCCGCCTGGTCGCCGACACCCTGCGGCTGCCCCTCGCCGACATCCGGGCCGACGTGCCCTTCGAGCGCTACGGCATCGACTCGATCCTCGTCGTCCAACTGACCGACGCGGTCCGCAAAGTGCTCGACAACGTCGGCAGCACGCTGTTCTTCGAAGTGCGGACGGTCGACGGCCTGGTGCGGCACTTCCTGCGGACCCAGCCCGCCGCGCTCGCGGCACTGGTCGGCCCGGCCGACGAGCCCGTAGCCACGACCGACGCCCGGACACCCTCCGTCACCCCGGCGCCCGCGGTCACCGAACCCGTAGCCACCGCGCGGCCCGCGAACGCGGCCCACGCGGAGCGGGGGGACGGGATGGCCATCGCGATCGTCGGCATGGCGGGCCGCTACCCCGGCGCCGTTGACCTCGACGCGTTCTGGGAGAACCTGCTCGCCGGTCGGGACAGCATCACCGAGATCCCGGAAGGCCGCTGGGACCACAGCCGTTACTACGACCCGCGCCGTGGCGTCGAAGGCAAGACGTACAGCAAGTGGGGCGGATTCCTCGACGGGATCGACGAGTTCGACCCACTGTTCTTCGGCATCTCGCCGAAGGCGGCGTCCATGATGGACCCGCAGGAGCGGCTGTTCCTGCAGTGCGCCCACGCGACGCTCGAGGACGCCGGCTACACGCGGGACGCCCTTCGCGCCGCGGGCCGCGCCCGGGCGGCCGGGGATGCCGGTGACATCGGGGTGTTCGTCGGCGCGATGTACTCCGAGTACCAGCTCCACGGCGCCGAGTACAGCGTGCGCGGCGAGCCCGTCGTCGTGCCGGGCAGCCTGGCGTCCATCGCGAACCGCGTGTCGTACTACCTCGACGCCAGCGGCCCCAGCGTCACCGTCGACACCATGTGCGCCTCCGCGCTGTCCGCGATCCACCTCGCGTGCGCGGCGATCCGGAGCGGGGAGTGCGGCGTCGCCGTGGCCGGCGGGGTCAACCTGTCGGTGCACCCGAGCAAGTACCTGATGATCGGCCAGGGGCAGTTCGCCTCCAGCGACGGCCGCTGCCGCAGCTTCGGCGAGGGCGGCGACGGCTACGTACCCGGTGAGGGCGTCGGCGCGGTGCTGCTGCGCCCACTCGAGGACGCCGTCGCCGACGGCGACCGCGTCCTCGGGGTGATCCGCGGCAGCGCACTGAACCACGGCGGCCACACGCACGGATTCACCGTGCCGAACCCGCTCGCCCAGGCCGCCGTCATCCGCGGCGCCTGGCGCCGGTCCGGGGTGGACCCCCGGGACATCGGCTGCATCGAGGCGCACGGAACCGGCACCTCGTTGGGCGACCCGATCGAGATCGCCGGACTGAGCGCGGCCTTCGGCGAGTTCACCGACGCGCGGAACTTCTGCGCCATCGGCTCGGTGAAGTCGAACATCGGCCACCTGGAGTCGGCCGCCGGCGTCGCGGGCCTCGCCAAGCTGCTGCTGCAGATGCGGCACGGCACGCTGGTGCCGTCGCTGCACGCGGAACGCACCAACCCCGAGATCGACTTCACCGACAGCCCGTTCGTCCTCCAGCGCGAGGCCGCGCCCTGGCCGCGGCCCGGCGACCGCCCGCGCCTCGGCGGCGTCTCGTCGTTCGGCGCGGGAGGCTCCAACGCGCACCTGGTGGTCGAGGAATACGTCGAGGAGCACACCGTGCCCGAGCCGTCCCCGCAGGGCGGTGGCCCCGTCGTCGTGGTGCTGTCCGCGTTCGACGACGAGCGCCTGCGCGAATCCGCCGGGCGGCTGCGCGATGCGCTGCGCGCGGGGGACTGGACCGACGGCGACCTGGGCGACATCGCCTACACGCTCCAGGCCGGCCGTGAGGCGATGACCGCACGGTTCGCCGTGGTGGTGAGCACTCTTCCGGCCCTGGCCGACGCGCTCGACGCCTGCGCACGCGGCGACAGGCTCCCGGACGGCGCGTACGTCAGCTCCGGCGGCGACCGGGCGGGCGCCGTCCGGGGCTTCCTCACCGACGAGGACCTCCAGGAGACGGCCGTGCGCTGGGCGCGCCGCGGAAAGCTCGCGCCGCTGGCCGAGGCATGGACGAGCGGCCTCGCGGTGGACTGGGCGCTCCTGTACGCCGAAGGACCCAGGCCGCGCAAGGTCGGCCTGCCGAGCTACCCGTTCGCCCGGGAGCGGTACTGGTACACCGACGGGCTCCCCGAACTGCCGGCCGGGTCCGCGTCGCGGACCACACCGCCGCCTCCCACGCGGGAGATCCGTGCCGTGCTCACACCCACCGCCCCGGCAGCCCCTGCACAGCCGGTGAACTCCTACGAGCTTCCCGAGGGCGACCTCACGCTGCACCCCGTCTGGGAGCCGGCCCGGCTGCTGCGCGGCACGCCGTACCCCTCCAGGACCGCCCGCGTGGTGGCCGTCGGACTCGAACCGGAAGCCCTCGCGGCGCTGAGCGCCCGCTACCCGAACCTGGTGGCGCTGCACACCAGCGCGTCCTCCGCCGAGGAAGTGCGGGACGAACTGGCCGCGCTGGGCGCGTTCGACCACGTGATCATGCGGTTCCCGACCGCCCCCGCCCACACCGCCACGGCACGGATCGCCGCGCAACGCGGAGCGATCCGGCGCATGTTCCGCCTCCTCAAGGCACTGACGGCTCTCGGCCCGGAAGAGCGGAACCTGGGGCTAACCCTCCTCACGCACGGGGCGTTCGACCCGAGCGGCTCCGGAGCCGGCGACCCGGCACAGGCGAGCCTGCACGGCATGATCGGCGGCCTGGCCAAGGAACTGCCGCGATGGCGCATCCGCGCCGTCGACCTGGCCGACGGTGAGCCCTTCGTCGCGGAGGAGGTCTTCGCGCTGCCCGCCGACCACCGCGCGCACCCCCTCGCGCGCCGCGGCGGCCAGTGGCTGCGCAGGCAGCTCCTGCCTGTGGACGCGACCCCCGCACCGGCCGAGCCCGTGCTGCGCCGCGACGGCGTCTACGTGCTCATCGGCGGGGCGGGCGACCTCGGAGTACTGCTCAGCGAGTACCTCGTCCGGCAGTACGACGCGCACGTCGTGTGGGTCGGCCGCCGCGCCGAGGACGACGGCATCCGGGCCAGGGCGGCCCAGGTGGCCACGAGCGGGCGCGCACCGGTATACGTGTCCGCCGACGCCTCCGACCCCGAGGCGCTCGCCGGGATGCGGGACGAGGTGCTCCGCCGGTACGGCCACATCGACGGGGTCGTGCACCTGGCGATGGTCTTCAGCCACACGCCGCTGGCCGGGATGAGCGAGACCGAGTTGGAGGCCACCCTGTCGGCCAAGGTCGATCCGTGCGTGCACTTCGCCGACGCCTTCGCCGCCCAGGGCCTGGACTTCATCCTGCTGATCTCCTCGCTGGTCAGCTTCATCCGCAACTCCCACCAGGCGCACTACTCGGCGGCCTGCGCCTTCGAGGACGCCCGCGCCCCGGAGTTGCGCAAGGCACTGGACTGCCCGGTCAAGGTCGTCAACTGGGGCTACTGGGGCAACGTTCCCGAGGAGCTCATGCGTGACGTGACCGCGATGGGCCTGGCCCCGATCGACCCGGCCACGGCGATGGGCGCGCTGGAACGGCTCCTGGCGGGGCCGCTCGACCAGATCGGCTTCATGCGCCTCGGGCGCCCGCTGCCCATCGAGGGGGCCCTGACCACGGAGACGCTGACCGTGCACCCGTACGGTGCGGCGACGCGCGGCAGCGCCACGGACGTGCCCGTACCGGTCGCCCTGGCCGCCCACCACGCGGGCCCGGTGCCGGGCGAGATCGACGCCTGTCTGCACCGCTACCTCGTGGCGGAACTGCGCCGGACGGGCCTCGACAACCCGCGCGACGGCCTCACCGGCTGGAAGGAGCGCAACGGCGTCGACCCCCGCTTCGACGGCTGGCTCACGACCACCCTGCGCACCCTCACCGAACACGGCCTGATCGACGCGCGGGGCTGGAGCAGTCACGCCCCGGCCGCGCGGGACGCCGAAGCCTGCCGCGCCGACTGGGCCCAGGGCCAGGCGCTGTGGGCCGAGGGCAACACCGATCTGCGCGCGCCCATGCGGCTGTTGGGTCAGACGCTGCCCGCCCTGACCGACATCCTGTGCGGCCGGGTGCCGGCCACCGACGTGCTGTTTCCCCAGGGTTCGTTCTCCCTGGTGGCAGGCGTCTACCGCGACAACCGCGTGGCCGGGTACTTCAACGCCGTGCTGGCAGAACACGTCGCGTCCTTCCTGCGGGCCCGCCAGGACGCCGACCCCAGCGCCCGCCTGCGCGTGCTGGAGATCGGCGCGGGTACCGGCGGCACCACAGGCCCGGTGCTCGACCGCCTGGCCCGTGCCGGGCTCGACCTGGCCGAGTACTGCTACACCGACCTGTCGCAGGCCTTCCTGCAACACGCCCAGGACACGTTCGGACCGCGGTTCGACCACCTGACGTACCGCGTCTTCGACGCGGCCAGGCCCCCGCACACCCAGGGGCTCGACACCGGAGCGTTCGACGTCGTGATCGCGGCCAACGTGCTGCACGCGACGGAGAACATCCGCCCGGCCCTGCGGCACGCCAAGGCACTCCTGCGCGGCAACGGCCTACTGGCATTGAACGAGATCAGCTGTTTCTACCTGATCAACCACCTCACCTTCGGCCTGCTCGACGGCTGGTGGCTCTACGACGACGCCGAACTGCGCGTGCCCGGCAGCCCCGCACTCTCCCCCGAGGGCTGGCGCCTGGTGCTGGAGCAGGAGGGCTTCAGGTGCGTCGGCCACCCGGCCGCGGACGCCCTGCCCCTGGGCCAGCAAGTCGTGGTGGCCCACAGCGACGGCCTCGCCCGCAGCCCCCGGGTGCGGGCGGGAGCGCCGGAGGCGAGCAGCCTCCCGGCCCGACCGTCGACCGGCGCCCCGGCTCCGGACGCGGCTGCGGCACCGGCTCAGGCTCCGGACGCGGTCCGGAGGGTGGCGGACCTGGTGCTGGCGGAGCTCGCGGCCGCACTGCGCCTGCCCACCGACCGGATCGACGCGGACCAGGCGTTCGCCGACTACGGCCTCGACTCCATCGTCGGCGTCAAGTTCGTCCAGCGCCTCAACGAAGAGCTGGGAACCGACCTGTTGACCACGGTCATCTTCGACTACCGCAGCGTGGGACAGCTCGCCGCGCACATCGCGGAGAGCCACCGGCCGAAGCTGCCCGCCCCGAAGACTCCGGCGGCCTCGTCGCCCGCCGCGACGGCTCCGGCACCGCACACCGTGAGCACGCCGCGCCTCTCCGAAGGGCGCGAGCTTGCGGGACGCGAGCCGATCGCCATCGTCGGGATCAGCGCACGGTTCGCCAAGTCGGACGACGCCGACGCGCTGTGGCAGCACCTCGCCGCCGGCGACGACCTCGTCGGCCCGGTCGAACGGTGGGACCTCTCCGGCTACAGCCGGCACGAACTCTCCTGCCGCTCGGGCAGCTTCCTCGACGGCATCGACCGGTTCGACGCGCGCTTCTTCAACCTGACCGGCCTCGAGGCGACCTACACCGACCCGCAGCAGCGCCTCTTCCTGGAGCAGGCGTGGACAGCGATGGAGGACGCCGGATACTCGGGCGCCTCGCTGAACGGCCGCAAGTGCGGCGTCTACGTCGGCTGCACCGGCGGCGACTACGCCCAGTGGTTCGAGGACGCGCCGCCCGCCCAGGCGGCGTGGGGCAACGCGCCGTCGGTCGTACCCGCCCGCATCGCCTACCACCTGAACCTCCAGGGGCCGGCCATCGCGGTCGACACGGCCTGCTCCAGTTCGCTGGTCGCCGTGCACCTCGCCTGCCAGAGCCTGTGGAGCGGCGAGACGGAGCTGGCCATCGCCGGAGGGGTCAGCGTCCAGACCACGCCGGAGACCTACCTGGCGGCGACCCGGGGCGGGATGCTGTCGCCGACCGGGCGCTGCCACACCTTCGACGCCGCGGCCGACGGGTTCGTGCCGGGCGAGGGCGTGGGCGTGGTGGTGCTCCGCCGCCTGTCCGACGCGCTGGCCGACGGCGATCACATCCACGCGGTGATCCGCGGCTCGGTCGTCAACCAGGACGGAGCCACCAACGGCATCACCGCCCCGAGCGCCCTGTCGCAGGAGCGCCTCATCCGCCAGGCGCACACCGACTTCGGCATCGACCCGGCCGGGATCGGCATGGTCGAGGCCCACGGCACCGGCACCCAGCTCGGCGACCCCATCGAGTGCCAGGCACTGACCAGCGCCTTCCCGGCGACCCTGCCCCCCGGCTCCTGCGCGCTCGGTTCGATCAAGACGAACCTCGGGCACACCACCTCCGCGGCGGGCGTCGCCGGCCTGCTGAAGATCGTGCTCGCCATGCGCCACGGGCAGATCCCGCCGTCGCTGCACTACTACGAGACCAACCCCGCGGTCCGGCTCGACGGCAGCCCGTTCTACGTGAACACGGAGCTGCGGCCGTGGCGGCCGAACCGCGAAGGCAAGCGCGTCGCGGCCCTGAGCGCGTTCGGCTTCAGCGGCACCAACGGACACGTGGTCGTGGAGGACGCCCCGGCCCGCCCCGGGCGTCGGCACCCGGACGGCGCGCACCTGTTCGTGCTCTCCGCCCCGCAGCCGGCAGCGTTGCGCGGCCGCGCCGAGGACCTGCTGGCGTACCTGAGCCGCACCCCCGACGCCGCGCTGGGCGACGTCAGCTACACGCTGGCCGTCGGCCGCGATCACTTCACCCACCGGGCCGCGTTCGTCGCCCGTGGCCGCGACGAGCTGGCACATCTGCTGGAGGCATGGCTGGACGGGCGGAGCGCGACCGGCGTGAGCGGTGGCTTTGCGCAGGAGCGCGCCAGGGACCGGTATCTCGACGGCGCCGCGGTGGACTTCGCGCCGCTGTTCTCCGGCCTCGACGTGCGCCGGACACCGCTGCCGACGTACCCCTTCCAGCGCAAGAGCTACTGGGTCGCGACAACCGCCCCGGCGCGGCGCGGACGTGGCACCGAGGCCCCGGCCGTCCTCACGGCCCCCTCGCCCGTCGCCCCGGCCCCCGAGCCGCGGCCCGCGGCCATGGACGCCTCGACGCTGCGCTTCCTGGTCGGTGACCGCCTCCTGACCGAGCTGTCCCGTGTGCTGATCATGGAGCCCGACGAGATCGACCCGCAGGCGTCGTTCTCCGACTTCGGCGTGGACTCGATCCTCAGCGTGAAGCTCGTCGGCGCGGTCAACACCACCCTCGGCGTCGACCTGTCGAGCACGGCCCTGTTCGAGCACAGCTCGCTCGACCGGCTGACGGACCATCTGGTCGAGGTGTACGGAGCCCGGTTGCGGGCCGGTAGCGCCCTCTGCGAGCCGTCCACCGAGGCCGACGACGCTCCTCCCGTGGCCCGTACACACGTGGAGGAGGCCCCCGCCGCACTCGTGGCCCCCGTGGCCGACGACGTGGCTCCCGCCGCACCCGCGAGCGGTCCCGCCGACGACGGCATCGCGGTGGTCGGCATCGCCGCCCGGTTCGCGCGGTCGCCCGACGCCGCGGCGCTCTGGGCGCACCTCGCGGCCGGTGACGACCTGGTCGGTGACGTCACCCGCTGGGACATGGAGAAGGAGCTGGGAGCCGGCGCCCCGCGCCAGCAGGGCAGCTTCGTGGACGACATCGAGCGCTTCGACGCCTGGTTCTTCCGGATGTCGGGCAAGGAGGCGACCTACACCGATCCACAGCAGCGGATCTTCCTGGAGGAGTGCTGGCACGCCCTGGAGGACGCGGGCTACGCCGGCGAGCGGCTCGACGGCCGCGGGTGCGGCGTCTACGTCGGCGGCTCGCCCAGCGACTACCAGCAGCTGATCGGCGACGACGCGCCGCCGCAGACGCTCTGGGGCAACATCTCCTCGGTCATCGCCTCGCGGATCTCCTACTTCCTCGACCTCCAGGGGCCCGCACTGTCGGTGGACACGGCCTGTTCCAGCTCCCTGGTGGCCATCCACCAGGCCTGCCAGGACCTCCGCCAGGGCAACACGTCGATGGCGCTGGCCGGTGGCGTGTTCATCCAGTCCACGCCGATCTTCTACAAGTCCGCCGTGCGTGCGAACATGCTCTCGCCGACCGGGCGTTGCCGCACCTTCGACGCGAGCGCCGACGGCTTCGTGCCGGGCGAGGGCGCCGGTGTGGTCGTGCTCAAGAGGCTGGCCGACGCCCTGCGTGACGGAGACCAGGTCTACGGAGTGATCCGCGGGTCGGGCATGAATCAGGACGGAACCACCAATGGACTCACCGCACCCAGCGCCGGTTCGCAGAAGCGCCTGCTGCGCGGAGTCCACGAGCGCGCCGGTGTCGATCCCGCCGGGATCCAGCTGATCGAGGCGCACGGCACCGGTACGCCGCTGGGCGATCCGATCGAATTCGAGGCACTGAGCGCGGCGTTCGGCGCCGCGCCCAAGGGCGGCTGCGCGCTCGGCTCGGTCAAGACCAACCTGGGGCACACCCAGTACGCCGCGGGCGTGGCCGGTGTCATCAAGGTGCTGCTGGCGCTCAAGCACGAGCAACTGCCGCCGTCGCTGCACTTCGAGCGGAGCAACCCGGCGATCACGCTGGAGAACAGCCCGTTCCACGTCAACACGGAGCTGCGCCCGTGGCCCGCGCCCGCGAACGGGCCGCGCCGGGCCGGAGTCAGCTCGTTCGGCGCCGCGGGAACCAACGCGCACGCGCTGATCGAAGAGGCTCCCGCACGGGACGGCGGCACACACGGCGCCCGCCCGCTCTGGCTGATCGTCCTGTCGGGACAGGACGACGCCACACGCCGCGCCCAGGTCGAGCGCCTGCTGGGCCACGCCGTCACGCACGAGGACCTGGACGTGGGCGACGTGGCCTACACCCTGGCCACCGGACGCCGTCACTGCACCCACCGGTGGGCGGGCGTGGTGTCGGACCGCGAGCAGCTCGTCGACGCCCTGCGGACATGGCTGCGCGACGGCCGAGCCCCGGGCGTGGTCACCGGTGAGGCGGCGGACGGGCACCGCCGCCAGGACCCCGCCGTGCGCACGCGCGTCGGCCACCTGATGGCCGAGTGCGACCGGCACGACTGCCTGACCGAGCTCGCGGGGTTCTTCGCGCAGGGGCTGGACCTGAGCTTCGCCCCGCTGTTCGGCGACGGGGGCTTCACCGTCGTCTCCCTCCCGCCGTACCCCTTCGCCGGTGAGCGCTACTGGGTCGGGACGCGCCCGTCCCCCCTTCCGGCGGCCCCCGCCGCGCCCACCTCGCCGCTGAAGGGCCGCGCGGTCCGCACGGAGTCCGGCGAGCCGCACTACGCCGTCGAGCTGACCGGAGAGGAGTTCTTCCTCGACGACCACCGCGTACGGAACGTGCCCGTCCTCCCCGGCGCGGCCTACCTGGAGCTGGCGTGCGCGGCGGCGCGGGCAGAAGGCATCGCGCCCACCGGCTTCCGCCTGCGCAACGTCGTCTGGTCCCGCCCCGCCCGCATCACCGGGCCCACCTCGGTCGGGATCGCCCTGCGGCCGCGCGAGGACGGCGACTTCACCTACGAGATCACCACGACGACCGGAGGCGACCTGCCCGTACCGCACGGACAGGGCCGCGTCGAACGGTGCGAGACGCCCGCGCCCGCACGCCTGGACATCGCCGAGCTGCGCGAGCGGTGCGACGCGCGCACCTTGGACCACGAGTCGTGCTACCGCCTCTTCGCGAGCATGGGCATCGGCTACGGGCCCGCGCTGCGGGGCATCCGCCGGCTCAGCGTCGGCACCGGGCTCGCCGTGGCGCGCCTGAGCCTGCCGCAGGCGGCGCGGGACGGCGCCGACTGGACCCTGCACCCGTCGATGCTCGACGCCGCCGTTCAGGCCACGCTGGGCCTGTCGCTGACCGAGGACACCGACACCGTGGCGGCCGCGCTCCCCTTCGTCCTGGAGGAGGCGCAGATCCTCGCACCGAGCCCGGTGAGCGGCTGGGCCGTGGTGCGGCCCGCGGCGGACGACCGCGGCGGTGCCGTACGGCGCATCGACATCGAACTGTGCGACGACGACGGCGTCGTGTGCGTGCGGCTGCTCGGGTTCAGCACCCGGGTGCTGCCCGCGGCCGACGCCCCGCGGGAGAGCGTCGCGGCCGACGGCGTGCCGGACGGCGCGTCGCTCACCCTCATGCGTGTCGGCACGCGCCCGGCCGAAGCCTCCGGGGCACCGCGTCCGCTAGCGCGGCACGAGGTCCTGCTCGGCGGGCTCGGCGCGATCGACCCCCGGGACGTCCAGGCCGAACTGGGTGTGCCGTGCGCCGCACTGCCCGACGAGAGCGACCTGGTCCTGCGCTACACCCGCCATGCCGAGACCGTGCTGGCACGGCTGAGGCAGGCCATCCCGGCGACCGGCGACGGCCAGGTGCTGATCCAGGTGGTCGTGCCCGCCGACGGCGAGGGCCGACTCCTCGCGGGGCTGGGCGGCCTGCTGCGCACGGCCCGCATGGAGCACCCCAAACTGCTCACCCAGCTCGTCGAGATGGAGACCCCGGTCGACACCGCGACGCTGTGCGAGCGCCTGCGCCGGGACGCGGCCGGTCCTGACGACGCGGTCGTGCGGTACGCCGACGGCAGGCGGCACGTTCCCCAGTGGACCGCCGTCGAGGACGCTCCGCAGGTCCGGCCGTGGAAGGCCGGTGGCGTCTACCTCGTCACCGGGGGAGCCGGGGCGCTCGGCGGGCTGTTCGCCCGGGAGATCGCGCGGCAGGCGCCCGGCGCCACCCTCGTGCTGTGCGGGCGTTCACCGGAGGGCCCGGCCCAGCGCGAACTGCTCCGCGAGCTGGACGACTTGGGGGCCCGCGCGGCCTACCGCGCGCTGGACGTGAGCTGCCGCGAGGCCGTGACCGACCGTGTGAACGCGATCGTCGCCGAACACGGACGCCTGGACGGCGTCGTCCACGTCGCCGGTGTGGTGCGCGACAGCTACCTGGGCCAGAAGAGCGCCGAGGAACTGCGGGAGGTGCTGGCCGCCAAGGTCGCCGGCTTCGTCCACCTCGACGAGGCCACCGCGGGACTCGACCTGGACTTCTTCATCGGCTTCTCCTCGCTGTCGGCCTTCGGCAACCAGGGCCAGGGCGACTACGCGGCGGCCAACGCCTTCATGGACGCCTACGCGCTCCGGCGCCACGAGCTGGTCGCCAGGGGCGAGCGCCGAGGCCGCACGCTGGTGGTCGGCTGGCCGCTCTGGGCCGGCGGAGGCATGGCCGTCGACGCCGCCACCGAACGCCGTCTGCGGGACAGCGTCGGCATGGTGCCGATGCGCGCCCGCCACGGCATCGAGGCGCTGGAGCGGGCCTACGGCAGCGGCGCGCCGCACGTGCTGGCGATCTACGGCGAACGCGCGCGGATCGACGCCACGTTGCTCGCTCCCGCCAAGGCCGCCCGTCCTGAGCCTTCGAGCGCACCCGACCGGACCACCGTGCACGCGACCGTTCTCCGCCGCCTGATCACCCACACCTCGGCCGTACTGGGCGTGCGCGCGGACGAGATCGACGGCGCGGTGGAGATGGGCGAGTACGGCTTCGACCCGGTCTCGCTCACCGAGTTCGCCGACAAGCTCAACGCGGAGTTCGGGCTCTCGCTGACTCCGAAGCTGTTCCCCGAACACCTGACCCTGGAAGAGGCTGTGAACCACCTCCTCGACAACCATCCCGATCGCTTCGGGACGGCCGCCCCGCTTCCCGCACCCGCGCGGGCGGACGGGCCCGCCGCACCGGCCGACCGGGACACGCGGCACAAGGCCCTGCTCAAGAAGCTGATCGCCCGCGCGTCGGTCCTGCTGGACGTGCCCGCCGAGCGGATCGGCGGCACCGCGGAGATGAGCAGGTACGGCTTCGACTCCCTCTCGTTCATCGGCTTCGCCAACGAGCTCAACGCGGAGTTCGGGCTCTCGCTCGCACCGACTCTGTTCTTCGAGAACCCCACCCTGGCCGGGGTCGCGGACCATCTCCTCGAGCACCACGCCGACCGCGTCACCGTAGCCCCCGAGGCGCGGGAGGAAACGCCCGCCGCGGCGACGGCCGACCAGCGGCCCGCAACGACCGTAGCGACCGCGCCCGACGACGAGCCCATCGCCGTGATCGGCGTCAGCGGCCGCTTCCCGATGGCGGACGACCTCGACGAGTTCTGGGAGAACCTGGCCGAAGGGCGCGACTGCACCCAGGAAGTACCCGCGGACCGTTGGGACTGGCGCGCCCACTACGGGGACCCGGTCAAGGACCCCAACACGTCCAACGTGACATCGGGCGGCTTCATGAACGGCGTCGGCGACTTCGACCCGCTGTTCTTCGACATCTCCCCGAAGGAAGCCGAGCTGATGGACCCGCAGCAGCGGCTCCTGATGCTGTACGTGTGGAAGGCGCTGGAGGACGCGGGCTACTCGGCGAGCGCGGTCGCGGGCACCAACACCGCTCTCATCGCGGGCACCACCAGCACCGGCTACAGCACGCTGGTCACGCGGTACTCCCCGGTGATCGAGGGCTACGACATCACCGGCGCGGCACCCTCGATGGGCCCGAACCGGATGAGCTACTTCCTCGACCTGCACGGTCCCAGCGAGCCGGTGGACACGGCCTGTTCGAGCGCACTGGTCGCCATTCACCGGGCCATCCAGGTCCTCCGCGAGGGCCAGTCCGACATGGCGATCGCCGGCGGGGTCAACACCATGGTCAGCGTCGACGGGCACATCAGCATCTCCAAGGCGGGGATGCTCAGCCCGGAGGGCCGGTGCAAGTCCTTCTCCGACCGGGCCGACGGCTACGCGCGCGGCGAGGGGGTCGGCATGCTCGTGCTCAAGAAGCTCTCGGCGGCCGAGCGCGACGGCGACCACATCCACGGCCTCATCCGCTCCTCGGCAGAGAACCACGGCGGCCGGGGCAACTCCCTGACCGCGCCCAACCCCAAGGCGCAGGCCGCGCTCCTGCGGGAGGCGTACGAGAAGGCGGGGATCGACCCGCGGACGGTGGGCTACATCGAGGCCCACGGCACCGGGACCAGGCTGGGCGACCCCGTCGAGATCAACGGGCTGAAGGCGGCGTTCCGCGAGCTGTACGAGATGCACGGCGCGACGGTGGAGGAAGCCCACTGCGGCGTGGGGTCGGTGAAGACCAACATCGGCCACCTGGAGCTCGCCGCCGGTGCGGCAGGTGTGATCAAGGTGCTGCTCCAGATGCGGCACCGCACGCTGGTCAAGAGCCTGCACTGCGAGAGGGTCAACCCCTACATCGACCTGGAGGGCAGCCCCTTCCACCTCGTCCGCGAGCGGCAGCCGTGGGTGGCGCCCCGTGACGCGCAGGGCCGTGAGCTGCCGCGCCGGGCCGGAGTCAGCTCGTTCGGCTTCGGCGGCGTCAACGCCCATGTCGTGCTCGAGGAACACGTGCCCCGGACCGCCTCCGAGCCGGACCAGGCGCCCACCGAACGCCTCCCGTTCCTGCTGTCGGCGGCCCGCCCCGAAGTACTGCGCGAGATCGCCACGCGCTGGGTGGACGCGCTGCGCCGCGGCACGTACGACGACACCGACCTCGCGTCGATCGCGTACACCTCCCAGACGGGACGCACGCAGATGTCCGAGCGCCTCGCCTGCCTGGCCCGGACCGTCGACGAGCTCAGCGAGGCACTGGAAGCCTGGCTGCGCGGTGAGATCGCCGGCAACGTCTTCAGCGGCCGCGTCCCGCGCGGCGTCGACCTCCCGGACGTACCGGCCGCGTTCGGCGCCGGGGAGGACCTCACCGCCTTGAGCCGGCAGGACTGGGCGAGCCTGCTGGAGACCTGGGTGCGCGGTGCCGCCTTCGAGTGGGACCGGCTCCACACCGGGCGCCGGCCGCGCCGGATCCCGCTGCCGACCTACCCGTTCCGCCTCCAGCGCTACTGGGTCGACACCACGCGCCCCGCGAACGGCGCCCGGCCGACGGTGCTTCACCCGCTGGTGCACGTGAACACCTCGGACCTGGACGAGCACCGGTACACCTCGCGCTTCACCGGCCGCGAGTTCTTCCTCACCGACCACCGGGTGCAGGACCGGGTGATGGAGGTGGTGTCCGGATGGCGGCCGGGCCGCGCGTTCGTCGCCTCCGACGACCGCCCGCACGCCGTACCCGTCCTGCCCGCCGTCGCCTACCTGGAGATGGCGCGTGCCGCGGCGGTCCAGGCCGCCGGGGGCGACGAGGGGACATGGTCGCTGAAGCTGGCGTCGTGGCTGCGCCCGCTCACGGTCGAGCAGGAGACCGACGTGCACGTCGCGCTGTCCACCCGGGCCGGTGACGGACTGGGCTACGAGGTGTACTCGGTGGACGAGCACGGCGAACGCGTCGTGTTCGGCCGGGGCCAGCTGCGGCGCCGGAGCGGGACGCCGGGCGAGCGACTCGACCTCGCGGCGCTGCGCGCGCGGTGCGACGGCCCCGTGCTCGACGCCGAGGCCTGCTACGAGCGGTTCTCCGGCATCGGCATGACCTACGGCCCGACGCTGCGGGCGATCGAGGAACTGCACACGGGCACGCGGCAGGCGATGGCGCGCCTGAACCTGCCCGCCGGCGCGGCCCGCGAGAGCGGCTTCGTGCTGAACCCGAGCATGCTCGACGCCGCGCTGCAGGCCACGGTCGGACTCTTCGTCGGCGAACCCGGCACCGCCCGCACGGCACTGCCCTTCGCCCTGCGCGAACTGGAGGTGCTCCGCGCCGCCCCGGCCACGGGCTGGGTGATCATCCGCTTCGCCGAGGACGACCACCCGGGCGCCGTCCGTCGCCTCGACCTCGACCTCTGCGACGACAACGGCGACGTCTGCGTACGCCTCCGCGGCTTCAGCGCCCGCACCCTCGGCAACGACGCGCCCACCGAGCCGGCCCCGGCGGCAGAGCCGCCGGCCGAGCCTGACGACGCGTACCTGCTGCACCTGATCGAAGCCATCAGCCAGCGCGAACTGAGCGCGGACGAGTTCAAGAGGAGCCTGATATGAGCACCCGAGTCGATTCCCTGGACGAGCTGCACCGGCTCATTCGCGAGGGACGGGTGGGACAGGACGAAGCGCTCCGCCTGATCCGCGACTGGAAACTGGCGCGGACCGAGCAGCAGCCGCCTGCCGCCGACACCGAGGATCTGGTGGAACGGATCTGCGACGTCGTGATCGAGAAGGTCTGCGAGCTGCTGAAGGTGAGCGCGGCGGACCTGGACGTGGACGTCGACCTCAGCGAGTACGGCCTGGACTCCATCGTCATCAGCCAGCTGGTGATCATGGTGAACGAGTCTCTGGGACTGGAGCTCGTGCCCACGGTCCTCTTCGAGCACCCGACCCTCCGGGCCTTCAGCGCGCATCTCGCCGACGAGTACGGCTCCTCGCTGACCACCCGTCTCGGCCTGCGGCCGCCCGCCCCCGTGGTGGCCCGGCCCCCCGTCCCGGAGCCCGCCGCAGTCCCCACGCCCACACCGGCCGCGCCCGTTCCCCCACGGGCGTACCGGCAGGACGCCGAACCCATCGCGGTGGTCGGCGTCAGCGGCCGCTTCCCACAGGCCGAGGACATCGACGCCTTCTGGCGGAACCTGCGTGACGGACGCGACTGCGTGAGCGAGGTCCCCGCCGACCGGTGGGACTGGCGCGCCTACTTCGGCGACCCCCTCCGGGAGGCGGGGCGCACCAACGTCAAGTGGGGCGGCTTCATGGACGGCGTCGCCGACTTCGACCCGTTGTTCTTCGGCATCGCACCGAAGGACGCCGTGCACATGGACCCCCAACAGCGCCTGCTGATGCTCTACGTCTGGAAGGCGCTGGAGGACGCCGGATACGCCGCCGACCGGCTCGCGGGGGAGAACCTCGGACTGTTCGTCGGCACCAACGACACCGGCTACAGCCTGCTGGCCGACCGCAGCGGCGGCAGGGGCGAGAGCGTCACGCCCACTGGCAGCGTCCCCTCGATCGGCCCGAACCGGATGAGCTACTTCCTCGACGTGCACGGCCCCAGCGAGCCCATCGAGACCGCCTGTTCGAGCTCCCTGGTCGCCATCCACCGCGGCGTCGCCGCGCTCGAACGCGACGAGTGCGACATGGTTGTCGTCGGCGGCGTCAACACCATGGTGATTCCGGACGGCCACATCAGCTTCAGCAAGTCCGGGATGCTCAGCGTCGAAGGACGGTGCAGCACCTTCTCCGACCGCGCCGACGGCTACGTCCGTGGCGAGGGCGTGGGCATGCTGGTGCTCAAGAAGCTCTCCGCGGCCGAGCGCGACGGCGACCACATCCACGGCCTCATCCGCTCGACCGCCGAGAACCACGGCGGCCGCTCCAACTCCCTGACCTCCCCCAACCCCAAGGCACAGGCCGCGCTGATCCGGCGAGCCTACGGCAAGGCGGGCATCGACCCCCGGACGGTCGGCTACATCGAGGCCCACGGCACCGGCACCAAGCTGGGCGACCCCATCGAGATCAACGGACTCAAGGCGGCGTTCCGCGAGCTGTACGAGGCCCACGGCGCGACGGTGGAGGAAGCGCACTGCGGCGTGGGCTCGGTGAAGACCAACATCGGCCACCTCGAACTCGCGGCGGGCGTCGCCGGCGTGATCAAGGTGCTGCTCCAGATGCGGCACCGCACGCTGGTCAAGAGCCTGCACTGCGAGAGGGTCAACCCCTACATCGACCTGGAGGACAGCCCCTTCCACCTGGTGCGCGAACAGCGGCCCTGGCCCGCCCCGCGCGACGCGGAAGGCCGTGAGCTGCCGCGCCGGGCCGGAGTCAGCTCGTTCGGCTTCGGCGGTGTCAACGCCCACGTCGTCCTCGAGGAGTACGTCCCCCACCCCGCACCAGCGACGAACACCGCGGACCCCGTGGCCATCGTGATATCGGCGTCGGAACCCGAGACCCTGCGCGCACGGGTCCAGCAGCTCGCCGACTGGATCGACGCGGGCCGGCTCGGCGAAGCCGACCTGCCGGGCCTCGCCTACACCCTCCAGGTCGGCCGCGTCGCGATGGAGGAGCGCCTGGCCTTCCTGACCCACTCGCCCGCCGATCTGCGCGAGCGGCTGCGCGCCTATCTCGACGGCGGCAAGGCCCAGGGACTGCACACCGGACGGGCACAGCGCCAGGGGCCGTGGAGCGAACTCGTCGGGGACGACGACATCGCCGTCGCCATCGACAGCTGGATAGCCAAGGGCAAGATCGGGCGCCTGCTCAAGCTCTGGGTCACCGGCTTCAACTTCGACTGGCAGCGGCTGTACGCGGACCGGTCGATGCGACGCATGCCGCTGCCGACCTACCCGTTCCACCTGCAGCGCTTCTGGATCGCCGACGCCAAGGGCGAAGCACAGATCCTGCCGAGCGCGCCTCCCGCGCCCCACCGCCGCGAACTGGACGGGCACGAGTTCTACCTGCGCGACCACCGCGTCCGCGAGACACCGGTACTGCCCGGCGCCGCATACCTCGAATTCGTACGCGAAGCGGCCGTCAAGGCCGCCCCTGGAGCCGCCCCCACCGGTGTGCGCCTGCGGGACGTCGCCTGGCTGCGCCCCCTGGAGGTGACAGCACCGCGCTCCCTCGACGTCGAACTGGACCCGGTGGACGGGGCGTTCGAGGTGCACGCCCACCACGCTGGTGAGCGCGTCCTGCACGCGCAGGGGACCGTGCGCCTCGACCCCGCCCTGCTCGCGTCGGACATCATCCACGACATCGACGCGCTGCGCGCGAACTGCCCGTCCCGGTGCGACGGCACCGAGTTCTACACGCTGTTCGCCCGCATGGGCATGCACTACGGCCCCGCGTTCCAGACCGTCGAATCGGTGCACTACGGCGAGGACATGGCGGTGGCACGCCTGCGCCTGCCCGCGGCGGCGGCAACCTCGTTCACGCTCAACCCCGGCATGCTCGACGCCGCCCTCCAGGCGACCCTGGGCCTGGTCCTCGGCGAGCGGGACGACGCTCCCACCGAGAACTCCCTGCCCTTCAGCGTGCGCGAGGTGCAGGTGCTCGCCGCCACCCCGGCCGAGGGCTGGGCGCTCGTACGCCGCGCCGAGGACGACCGCCGCGACTCCGGTGTGCGCCGCCTCGACATCGATCTGTGCGACACACGGGGCAACGTCTGCGTGCGCCTGCTGGGCTTCAGCACCCGCGTGCAGCGGGAGCGCCCGTCCGCCGCCGTCGAGGTCCCGGACACGCCCGCGCTGATGGTCCACGCGGACTGGCGAGACAACGTGGCACCCCAGGACCGCGGCGGCGACCTGATCCGGCATGTCGTCCTGTGCGAGCTGCCCGAGGTGGACGCGACCGCGCTGGGCGAAGCGGTGGGCGGCACCTGCGAGAGCTGGCAGGCCGACGGCGCGATCGAGACGCGCTACACCACGTACGCCGAGCGCCTGCTGGAACTGCTGCGCGGCAAGGCCCAGGAGGCGGCGCGGCCGCAGCGCGTGGTCCAGGTCGTCACCCCCGCGAGCGCACCCTGGCTGGGCGGCCTGAGCGGCATGCTGCGCACGGCGCGCATGGAACACCCCAAGCTGTTGACGCAGTGGATCGAACTCGACGACGCACCGCGGCCGGCTGAACTGGCCGAACGGCTGCGGTGCGACGGTGCCGACGTCGACGAGGAAGCCGTGCGTTACCGCGGAGGACGCCGGCAGGTGTCCCACTGGCGCGAGATTCCCACGCCCGCCCCGGAAACTCCCTGGCGCGACGGCGGGGTCTACCTGCTGACCGGCGGCGCCGGCGGGCTCGGCGCCCTGTTCGCCCAGGACATCGCCCACCGGGTCCAGTCGCCCACACTGGTCCTCTGCGGCCGGAGCCCGGCCGGACCCGCGCAGGAGGAACTGCTCACCGCCCTGCGCGCGTCGGGGGCCAAGGCCGACTACCGCGTGCTGGACGTCGCCGACCGCACCGAGGTGCTCCAGGCCGTACGCGACATCGAGGCCGAGCACGGCACACTGCACGGCATCGTCCACGCGGCGGGAGTGCTGCGCGACGGCTTCGTCGCCAGGAAGAGCGCGGCCGATCTGCGGGAGGTGTTCGCCGCCAAGGTCAGCGGGCTCCGCAACCTCGACGAGGCCACCGCCGGGACGTCGCTCGACTGCTTCGTCGGCTTCTCCTCGATGGCGGCCTTCGGCAACGTGGGTCAAGCCGACTACGCCGCGGCCAACGGCTTCATGGACGGCTTCGCCGCCCACCGGGAGTCCCTGGTCGCCCAGGGCAGCCGTGCGGGGCGCACCCTGATGGTGAACTGGCCGCTGTGGGAGGAGGGCGGCATGGGCGCCGACACCTCGACCCTGGGCCTCCTGGAATCCGTGGGCATGCGGCCCATGCGCGCGTCGGTGGGCATCGACGCCCTGAACCGCGCCTGGGCCGTCCGGAAGCCGAGCGTCATCGCGCTGGACGGTGACCACGCGCGGATGCGGGAGCGGTTCCTGCCCGCACACGAGCCGGTATCGGCCACCGAGCCCGCGACGGCCGTGGAAGCGGCGCCGGCCGCCGACCCGGAGCCGGCTGCGCGGTCGACGATGGGCGACGTGGTCGCGGACCTCATGGCGACCCTGCTCGAAGTCGACGCCGCGACCCTGCGGTGGGACGAGCCGCTGAGCAACTACGGCTTCGACTCGATCTTCATGGTGCAGTTCCTCACGAAGGCACAGACGCACATCGACGCCTCCCTCACCCTCGACGTCATCGGCGACTGCCGGACGCTCCAGGAAATCGTCGACGAGATCGCCGCCGCGACCTCCCCCGTGCCCGCCCCGGCGGAAGAGGCCCGGCCGGTGGCCCAGACCCGCCCGGCCGAGGCGGCTCCCGCGGTGGAGCCCCCGGCGCGGCCGGCCGAGCCGGTGTCGCCGAACAGCTTCCCCGAACTGGTCCGCATGAACGGTGTCACCGAGGGCAGGCCCGTGTTCTGGGTCCACCACGGCAACGGCGGAGTCGAGTCCTACGCCCCGCTGGCCGCACGCTGCCGGCGCCCCTTCTACGGCATCCAGCCGAAGGGCTGGATCGACTCCACCGACATCCTCACCGGCCAGGTCGCGATGGCCGAGTACTACGCCACCGTCATCCTCGCCGTACAGCCGGAAGGCCCGTACGACATCGGTGGCTTCTCCCTCGGCGGCCTCTTCGCCTACGAGGTCGTGCGGCAGCTCCAGTCGCGCGGGGCGGAGGTCAGCTCGCTGGTCATGCTGGACACGCTGGACGCCGAGGCGACCAACAAGGCCAACGCCCTGATCGTCGGGGGCGACTTCAGCTCCGACGCGGTGAGCAAGGTCAGCAACTTCCGCGCGGTCAACCTGATCCTCGGGAACAACCGCTTCGACTCGCACGGCGGCGCCTCCCCGATCCTGCACCGCGACGAGGTCGACACCACGCTGGACGGCCCGGAGTTCCTCGACTCCTTGATCGACGCCGCCCTCGCGCGCGGGGTCAACAAGACCGAGACGCAACTGCGGGCACGCGTCCTGCAGTTGGCGCGTTACTTCCAGGCCACTCAGGGCGAGACGTACACGGTGGACCCGCTGCCCCGGCGGGACGGGCTGCGCTGCTACTACCTGCGCAACCGCGGCGGCAAGTTCTTCGGCGCGTTCGAGGACCACATGGTGCTCTTCCCCAACCCGGACCTGCCCACGGTGGACGGCATCACCTACTGGCAGCAGTGGGCGGAGCAGATCGACGACTTCTTCACCATCGACGTGGACACCTCGATGCACGCCGAGGTGATGACGGCCCCGCAGTCGCTCGACAAGCTGATGCGGCTGTGCGACAGGCTGTACGCCGCCGAGGTCCCGGCCGAACTCTCCGCGCGGGGAGGCCGCTGACATGAAGGCAGTGGTCTTCCCCGGCCAGGGCGCACAGCGGCGCGGGATGGGGCGCGAGCTCTTCGACGCCTACCCCGAACTCGTCGAGGAATCCTCCAGCGTGCTCGGGTACTCGATCCGCGAGCTGTGCCTGGACGACCCGGGACACCAACTGGGCCGCACCGAGTACACCCAGCCCGCGCTGTTCGTGGTCGGCGCGCTCGCCTACCGCTGGTGGCGTGAGAACAACGGCGACGAGGTGGCCTTCTTCGCCGGCCACAGCCTCGGCGAGTACTGCGCGCTGCACGCCGCGGGCGCGTTCGACTTCACCACCGGCCTGCGCCTCGTCCAGCAGCGCGGCGCACTGATGGCACAGGCGCGGGGCGGCGGCATGGCGGCGGTGGTCGGAGTCGACCCGGAACGGCTGCACGTGCTCCTCGAAGAGGGCGGATTCTCCGCCCTGACCATCGCCAACGACAACGCACCGGCGCAGAAGGTCGTTTCGGGTGACACCGAGACCATCCGCGCGCTGGTGTCCTACCTCGATTCGCGTGGCGTCCGCTGCGCGAGACTGAGCGTGTCCGGCGCCTTCCACTCGCCCCTGATGCGGCAGGCGCAGCAGGACTTCGCCCGCTTCGTGGACGGGTTCACCCTGGGCGATCCGAGGACACCCGTGATCGCCAACGCGACGGCCCGCCCGTACGTGGCCGGCGAGACCGCGCGCACGCTCACCGAACAGGTCGTGCGGCCCGTGCGCTGGACCGACAGCGTGCGTCACCTGCTGGACCAGGGTGTCACCGACTTCGTCGAACTCGGCGGCCAGGTGCTCGGCAAACTGATCGACCAGATCCGCTCCGCCCCGCGCCCCGCTCCGCTCCCCGACGCACCGGCGGCCGCCCTGGGCAGCCCCTTGTTCCGCGAGCGGATGGGGGTGCGCCACGCCTATCTCGTGGGCGGCATGTACCGGGGGATCGCCTCGGCCGAGATGGTCGTCAGGCTCGGCAGGAACGGCATGCTGGGCTTCCTGGGAACCGGCGGTCTGTCGCTCCCGGAGATCGAGCGTGGGGTGCTGGACATTCAGAGGGGCCTCACCCGGGGGGAGCCCTACGGCGTCAACGTGCTCGCCGACCACGACGACCCCGCCGCCGAGCGCGAGCTGATCGACCTGCTGTCGCGCCATCGTGTGCGCGTCATCGAGGCGTCGGCCTTCATGCAGATGTCATCCGCGCTCGTCCTCCACCGGGCGCGGGGGCTCCGTCGCGGCGCCGACGGCAAGCCGGTGTGCGACCACCACATCGTGGCCAAAGTGTCGCGTCCGGAAGTCGCGCGGGCGTTCATGGCACCCGCCCCCGAGCCGGTGCTGGAAAAGCTGCGCCGGGAGAACGCGCTGACCGACGAGCAGGTGGAACTCGCCCGGCAGGTGCCCATGAGCCACGACATCACGGTCGAGGCCGACTCCGGCGGACACACCGACGGCGGCGTCGCCACGGTCATGATGCCGGCCATGCTCCGGCTCCGGCAGGAGGCGCAGGACCGGTACGGCTACGCCGAACCCCTCTGCATGGGCCTCGCCGGCGGTCTCGGCACCCCCTCGGCGGTGGCGGCGGCCTTCATGATGGGCGCCGATTACGTCCTCACCGGCTCCGTCAACCAGTGCACGGTGGAAGCCGGGACGAGCGCCGTGGTCAAGGACATGCTGCAGGACGTCGGTATCGCCGACACCGCCTATGCCCCGGCCGGTGACATGTTCGAGCTGGGCGCCAAGGTCCAGGTGCTCCGCAAGGGCGTGTTCTTCCCCACCAGGGCCAACAAGTTGTTCTCCCTCTACTCGCACTACGACGGCATCGAGGAGATCCCGGCGAAGACGCGCTCACTGCTGGAGAGGACGTACTTCGGCAGGAGCCTCGACCGGGTCTGGGAGGAAGTCCGCGACTATCTCCGGTCGCGGGGGAGGGACGCCGAGATCTCCCAGGCCGAAGCACAGCCCAAACAGAAGATGGCGCTCGTGTTCCGCTGGTACTTCTTCCACACGACGCGCCTCGCCATGGAGGGCGACGGCTCGGGCAAGGTGAACTACCAGATCCACACGGGCCCGGCCCTGGGGGCGTTCAACCAATGGGTCGCCGGCACCGACATGGAGCCATGGCGAAACCGGCATGCCGACCGGATCGGCCTCATGCTGCTCGAAGGTGCCGCCGAACACATCGAATCCGCGATGAGGACCTGGCGCGACGCCCTCGCATCCCCGCCCACGGACGGGAGCCAAAATCGCCTGCGTCTCCTCGAATCCTGAGGCGCAATTCCGTGGTGCCGCATATCGGCCCCGTTCTTTACGGTAGTTGAGGAGAGTGATGACCGTTCCGTCCAAGGGAACCGAAGTCCGGCTCGCCGCTCGCCCTGAGGGCTGGCCGACCCTGGAGACCTTCTCGGTCGTGCAGGCGGAGCTGCCCCCGCTGGGCGCCGGCCAGGTGCTGGTGCGCAATCTGGTGATGAGCGTCGACCCGTACATGCGCGGGCGGATGACCGATGTCAGGTCCTACGTACCGCCGTTCGCCGTCGGCAAGGCACTCGACGGGGGCGCCGTCGGTGAGGTCATCGTGTCGAAGTCGCCGGGTCTCGCCGTCGGAGACCTGGTGCTGCACGGCCTCGGCTGGCGGGAGTACGCCGTCGTGGGCGCCGCCGGCGCGGTCAGGGTCGACCCGGCCGTCGCGCCGCCCGGCGCCTACCTGGGCGTGCTGGGCATGCCCGGGCACGCCGCCTACGCGGGGCTGCTGAAAGCCGCCGAATTCCGCGAAGGCGACGTCGTGTTCGTCTCCGCGGCCGCGGGCGCGGTCGGATCACTGGTCGGCCAGATCGCCAGGCTGTCCGGTGCGGCGAGAGTGGTCGGATCAGCCGGGAGCGCGGAGAAAGTGGCCTACCTCACCGAGGAACTGGGCTTCGACGCCGCGTTCAACTACAAGGACGGGCCGGTCCGGGAACAACTCGCGAAAGCCGCACCGGGCGGCATCGATGTCTATTTCGACAACGTCGGTGGCGAACACCTGGACGCCGCACTGCTCCTGGGCAGAATGGGCGCACGCTTCGCTCTCTGCGGCGCGATCTCGCAGTACAATCTGAAGGGCGAGATCGTCGGACCGCGAAACCTGATGCAGGCCATTGCCAAGGGAATCACTCTGCGCGGCTTCCTCGTCGGTGAATACACCGATCTGAAGGACCAGTTCCTGGACCGGATGGGCCGCTGGCTGACCGAGGGGCGGATCACCCACCGGGAAACCGTCGTGCAGGGCCTGGAGAACGCGCCGGCCGCGTTCATCGACATGCTGCGGGGCGCGAACACCGGCAAAATGCTCGTCAAGATAGCCGGCTGAGCGCGTAGTTCTCGCAAAGAACGCGAATATTCGCCCCGGTGCACTGTTCCTTGTTCACCCCCGGACCGGTAGCGTGTTCCTCACGCGCAACCACCGACGTCGTCGATGTGAACGCGCCTCGCGGCCGATTCCTCGCTCGCCGCCTTTCTCTTCGAAACCTGCCCGCTGAATCCGCTCGACGGCGCCCGTACCGCGTACGCGCCAGGCGAATCAGCCGGCCATGAATTCCACGCATGAAGACAACGGAGGACCTCGAATGTCGAACCCCACCACCATCCCCGTCCCCGCAGAGGTCGGACTCCTCTACGACCGCCTGACCGCGCTCGACACCGCCGCGCAGGGAGGGAGTCTCCACCTCGGCTACTGGGACCTCGACGACAACGAGGTGCCCCTCGTCGACGCGGCCGACCGGCTCACCGACCTGATGACCGACGCCCTGCGGCTCGAAAAGGGCCACCAGGTGCTCGACGTCGGCTGCGGGGTAGGGCAGCCGGCCATGCGGATCGCGGTGCGCACCGGCGCCCACGTCACCGGGATCTCGATCAGCCGGGACCAGATCGCTCGCGCCACCGAGCTCGCAGAGGCGGCCGGGCTTGCCGACGAGGCGGAGTTCCGCCACGCCGACGCCATGGAACTGCCCTTCCCCGACAACTCCTTCGACGCGGCCATCGCCATCGAGTCGATCTTCCACATGCCCGACCGCGAGCGGGTCCTCAGCGAGATCCGTCGGGTGCTGCGCCCCGGTGGCCGACTGGTGCTGACCGACTTCTTCGAGCGCGCCCCGATCCCTGCCGACAAGCAGCCCGCCGTGGACCGCCTGCTCCGCGACTTCATCATGACGCTGGCGCGCCCCGAGGACTATGTGCCCATGCTCGGCCGCGCGGGCCTGCGCTTCGTCGAACTCCGCGACATCACCGAGCAGAGCGTGCGTCAGACCTTCGAGCAGATGAGCCGCAGCGAGCAGGACCTGGACCCGGTCTTCGACGAGGAGGCGGACGAGAAGTTCAGCCCCGCGGCCATGATCGACGTCGATGAGTTCGGCTCCGTCCTGCTGACCGCGCAGAAGCCCGTCTGAGACGGCACGCCGGAATTCGGCAGGGCCCGCCCGCGGCCCTTCGAGGACCATCGCCGCCGACCGCGCGGCCGATGGCGAAGGGCCGCGGGCGGGCGCGCCGGACCAAGCGACGGATCTCCAGCGCACCCCTGTCAACGCACTGCTCAGGAGAGAAGTTCTGTGACTGCACCCACCGAAGACAACACCACGCTCGCCTTTCCCGTCCCCCGCACCTGCCCGTACCAGCTGCCCGCCGAGTACGCCGGTCTCCGCGAGAGCAGCCCGGTGGCGAAGGTGACCCTGCCCACCGGCAGGTCCGCGTGGATCCTGACCAGGTACGAGGACGTCCGCAAGGCGCTGGCCGACCCCCGTCTGAGCTCCGACCGGGGACACCCGGACTTCCCCATGCTGGTCGAACTGGCCAAGAGCGACAGGGACTCCACGCTCTCCCTGGCCGGTATGGACGCGCCCGAGCACACCGCCGCACGACGCGCGGTGGTCGGCGAATTCACCTTCCGGCGGATGGAGGCGCTGCGCCCGCGCATCCAGGACATCGTCGACGCATGCATCGACGAGATGCTGGCCGGCCCCAAGCCAGCCGATCTGGTGAAGGCACTCTCCTTCCCGGTGCCGTCGCTGGTCATCTGCGAGCTGCTGGGCGTGTCCGACACCGACCGTGACTTCTTCGAGGACCGCACCTCCCGCATGCTCAGCATGACGCTCCCGCCGCTGACCCGGCAGCAGGCGTTCTTCGACCTGCAGACCTATCTGGACGAGCTGGTGACGAGCAAGGAGGAGTCCCCCGAGGACGACCTGCTCAGCCGCCAGGTCGCCAAGGGCCGGCAGGCGGGCACCTACGATCACGACGCCCTGGTCGACCTGGCGTTCCTGCTGCTGACCGCCGGGCACGACACGACCGGGAACATGATCTCGCTGGGCACGCTGGCCCTGCTGGAGAGGCCGGAGCTGCGGGCGAGGATCACGGACGACCCCGGCTCGACCCCGGACGTCGTCGAGGAACTACTGCGGTACTTCACCATCACGGACATCATCACCGCCCGCGTGGCGAAGGACGACGTCGAGATCGGGGGACAGATCATCCGCGTTGGCGAGGGCGTCTTCGCGCTCGGCGGCTCGGCGAACCGCGATCCCGCGGTGTTCGAGAACCCCGACGAGCTTGACGTCGACCGCGGCGCGCGCCAGCACCTCGCGTTCGGCCACGGCCCGCATCAGTGCCTCGGACAGAGCCTCGCGCGGATGGAGCTGGAGATCGTCTACGAAACCTTGCTCCGCCGTGTTCCCGGACTCCGGCTGGCCGAGAGCGTCGACGACCTGCCACTGAAGAACGACGCGGCGATCTTCGGCCTGCACGGGCTGCCGGTCATCTGGTAGAAGGCCGCGAATCCGGAGCCCGGCGCAAGGCAACCCGTCCGTGCCCTCTCGGGTCATACACCATGTAACTCCCGATCTATTGCGTGTCTTGTGGGGGAGTGGCGAATGCGGCACCGACCCAGCGCGACGGACTTCAACGGACTGGGCGGGCGGCGACGGAAATCAGCCGTGAAGTCAGCGCCGGCTGGCTTGGGCCCGGCGGTCTCTGCCGGGCCCAAGCCCATGGACTGCAAGTCTGCGTCTTCGTGCGACAGTTGACAGATGCTGTGCTCGCAGTTCGAGATCAACTGGCTGCGCACGCGACGCTACGACGCAGACGGGCAGGTAACGGAGGGCGGCATGGCTTCGAGGATCATGGAGTTCTCGACGCCCCGTGATCCGAGTGGAAGACCGTATCCGCACCTAACCGAGTGCCGGAGGGTGCTCGGCTGGACGGCGTCCCCAGGCCGAGATCAGCGGCGCGAGTGTCAGGTCGAGTTCGCCCGCGTGGATGGCGGCCAGGTGCGCGTCGATCTCGGCGTCGTCGGCCAGGCCGGCCGCGAGCAGCTCGCCGCGCACGTGCCGGATGGTCGCCGCCTCCAGCCGGTCGCAGGCCAGCCCGCCGACCGGGAAAGAGCCCGCCGCGGCGACATCTACCAAGCCGGCCTCACGCAATGCCCGCGGCAGTGTCCGGCCGTAGCGCAGGTCCGCGCCGCGGCGCGTCAGCAGCTCCCGGACCGCGTCGCGCAGCCGGTTGGCCCGTCGCTGCGCAGGGCCGCTGTCGTCCAGGCATGCCAGTGGCTGCAGAGCGGTATCGGCGTCCTCGACCAGCAGCCAGCCGCCGGGCCGTAGCGCTGCCGCCATCGTGGCCAACGCGCGAGCCCGGTCGGGTACATGGACCAGCACGAGTCGGGCGTGCACCAGATCGAACGTCCCCGGCTCCGGGGGCGGGTCAGCGGCGACGTCGTGCTGGCGCACCTCGTACCCGTCGCCTGCCTTCAGCCATGACGGGTCGATGTCCGTGGCCAGCACGTGCCCGGTCGGACCGACGGACGCCGCGAGCGCCTCCGGGATACTGGGGCCGCCGGCCCCCACTTCCCAGCAGCGCGAGCCGGCCCTGACCCCCAGTCGATCGACGTGCCCGCGCGTCACACCGTCGAACAGCTCGGCCAGCCAAGCGAATCGCTCGCCCGCCTCGGCGCGCGCGTTGTCCAGCAGGTACCCGCGGGCGGGAGCGGACTCTCCACCGAGCGCGGTAGTCCCGCCTATCAGATCAGGTCGGCCATCGACGTGCGGTGGGCGGGGCGAGGAAGTCATGACTACATGGTCAACCTTCCCGGGCCACCAGCGCCACGATGACGGGAGAGGGATGTCTCACACAGTCAGCGAACCCCGCACGTCCTACAGCACGGTTCTGCACCGTGACGCGCCGGAAGGGGTACACGTATTCGGACCCCAGAGCCAGCGCGCCAGGCGCGGGACGGCGCGCTGACCGGACTGTCGGGGTCTCCGCAGCGCGACCGGGACGCACCTCGGAGATCACCGCCTGCCGTCACGACAAGCTCACCGCCCATCTCCGTGCAGCCGGTCTCGGAGCCATCGCCGACCTGGGCTTCGTCGGCCTCGACGACAGCGGCCCCGACGACAGCGGCCCCGACGCCGACCCGGCCGTGATCACCGACTACGAGGCCGCCCGGAACCGCCCCCTGACTTGCGGCCAGAAACTGTCCAACACGGCCCTTGCCTCCGTCCGGGCACCGGTCGAGCACGCCTTCGCCCACCTCAAGAACTGGCGGGCCCTCGGCAAGGTCCGCACCGACCCGAAGCGGGCGACCACCCTGGTGCGAGCCTTGCTGGTCCTGACGAATCGCGAAGTCGCCCGGTGGCCGACGATCTACGCCCAGGTCATCCGCCCGCAACCGGCACGAGCACAGCGCCTACCGGCGCATCTGTCCACATGGTTGGAGCCCTGCGGGGCACTGGCGAGCCAGCGGGCTTCACCGCGACGCTGTCACATGAGGAGAGGCCCACCAGGTCGAGGACGTCGCGGCGGTGTAACCCAGCGACTCGTAAAGCGGCCTGCCCAGCTTCGAAGCGGTGAGTGTGACCGGCAGATCCGCCAGGTGGGCGAGGGAGCCGAGCATGACGGCCCGACCCACGCCACGCGACCGGAACGCCGGCGAAGTACCGACCCAGTAATGGCCGCCGACGCCGCCGTCCACGACCCTGACACAGGCTCCCGCGGCCACGTCGCCGTGCAAGGCGACGAACACGTCCACGCCCGGTTGCTTGATCAGCGCCATCGGGAACAGCTCGCCGGGGCGGTAGGGCTCGAATCTGGCCAGCTCGAAGCCCTCGATCACGATCCGCTCGGCCGCCTGGAGGTCCTCGGGCTGCTGTACCCGGATCACGTCCAGCACCGGTTCGTCGACGGGCCCGGGCGGGCGCAGCATGATCGGCATCTGCCGGCTTCGCATGCCCAGGTGGCTCAGGTCGGTCGAGCTGAACGGATCCTCGGCGTTCACCGGGCCCGCGGCCCGGCGGGCCAGCTCGCTCAACTCGGCCAGTTCGCCCGGGTCGAGGTCGGGTTCCTGGATCAGGATCCGCAGGCCTGCACGCTCGTCGCCATCGACCGCGACGAATCCGCGGCGCCGGATCACCTCATGCCCCCGGCATCGGCCGATCGCGATCCAAAAGGCGGCGGAGTTGCGGGCCTGACGCATCGGCGCCTCGGCCAAGGACGTGGGCTGGTCGGTTGAAGTGGATCTCATTGTCATTGTGCCTACGGTAGTGCGAAATTGACCCATCGCATGGGCCAATTCCATGCGAGCCGACTGGGCCATCTTCGGGCCGGGCCACCTGGCGAGCACGAGGAGGAGCCAGCCTTAACAGCACAGCACGGTCGGCTGGACTGCCGTGTTGGGGGCCAGACCGCCGAGTCAGTGTGGCGTCGCGGTCTTGGCGGCGGGCGCTGCTTGCTTGGGTACGGTGCCGGTCTCGTACTGGGCTGCTTGCAGGAGGTATGCCTCGCGGTACTGGGTGGCGGGTTGTTGGGCCATCAGCTGTTCGTGCGTGCCTTGTTCGATGAGGCGGCCGTGGTCGAGGACGTAGATGTGGTCGGCCTTGGCGGTTGCGGCGAGGCGGTGGGTGATGAGGACGACGGTCACGCCGAGGTCGGCGAGTTCCCGGATCCGTTCGAAGGCGGCGATTTCGGCTTTCGCGTCCATCGCGCTGGTCGGTTCGTCGACGACGACCAGGTGCGGCAGTCGGCCGGCGGGGCCGGGGGTGGTGACGCGCAGGTGGGTGCGGGCGAGGGCGACCTTCTGCCACTGGCCGCCGGAGAGTTGGACTCCGCCTTCGAAGCCCTTGGCGGCGAGGGTGTCCCAGCCGCGCGGCAGCTCGTCGAGCACGGGGTGCAGGTCGGCGTACGTGGCGGAGGCGTCGAGTTGGTCCTGCCCGCAGGGGTACTCGGGGCGGCCGAGGAAGAGATTGGCTTTGACCGTGAACGCCCAGCGCTGGAAGTTCTGAGCGAGGATGGCGACGGAGGCGAACAGCTGGTCGCGGTCGGCCTCGGCGGCATCGACGTCATCCCACAGGATCCGCCCGGAGTGGGGCTGGTAGACGCCGGACAGCAGATGGGCCAGGGTGCTCTTGCCCGAGCCGTTGGCTCCGACCAGCGCGACGACGGTGCCGCGCGGGATGGTCATGTAGGTTCCGAGTCTCGACGAACAATGCTGGTGGATCTTGAACATGGGTTGAACAATCCCGGTACGGGCATCGTGAACATCAGGCCATGCTGCCCACCGTTGCGCGGCGTTATGCGAGACATCGTGGAGCTGTACCGGTACGGGTGAAGTGCGCATCGAATCCACGCAGTTGTCGATCACAGGCGTGACTATTGGCCGCGGACGCCGCACTGGCGTGCGATTCATGTGCTCTGGGGGTGCTGCGGTGTGGACAGGTAGTACGGGGGCCGGGCCTACGGTCTGGATCCGGTACGGCGAGGAAGAGGCCCGCTCGGTTGAGGTGCGACGGTTGAGGCTGTGGCACTTCGAGGAGTCGTTGCCGTGGCGGTCCGTTCGCTCTCGTCACGGGCAGGCACATCACTCGGGTAGCTACTGGTCGGCAACAACGGGCGGCTTTGTGATCTACGAGAGTGCTTCCCGGTGTTGCGCTGTCCTGGGTTGAGAACACCGAAACGACGGCCGTCTGGAAGATCGAGGCGAGCTGAGAGTCATACTCCGCGATGCGTTCCAGGCCCGCCGTGAAGAACGCAGCCTTGCTGTCGTCCATTGACGTGGCAGTCCCCCGCTGCGAGTGCCTATCCACTGCCGGCAGGTCGAACAGCTCTGCAAGTAGGCTCGCCTGACTGTCATCTCGGACCAGCACCGTCCTGTCCGCGTCCAGGGCCTGGACCTGCGGCTGGAGGTCCGCCAGGTAGTTGCGGTAGGCCCGGGCGACCAGGCTCTCGCTGAGCGGCTCTCCCTGGATCAAATGGGGGCGTGCAAGAACCAGGAGTGTCTGCAGGTTGGCGGCGGCGCCGGAGAGGAAATACATGCTTGATCAGCTCCTCACGGCCGATTGAAGTCGGCTACATTCCAGCCGTGCTTCCGGTCCAGTCGCTCCACTTCGTCCCGGCAGTGGCGCAGGATTCCAAGGGCATGGTCGGTGAGGAGACTCCTGACCTGCGGACGGTCAATATCCTGGACGGAGCGGATCGCGCCTTGGGTAAGCAGAGGGGAGATAGGGTGGAGCACACTGGAATCCGGGTGCCCCAAGAATTCATCACGCGCCAAGAGGACCTCTGTCGCCACGACGGCACTGTGGTATGCCTTATCCAGAGGGCGAACCGTCTTACGAATGGCGGAGGTGACCCAGTTTTCCTGCTTGAGCAACTTCGGGTAGGAGGTGAAGAGTCTAAACCGGCACTCGTCGAGGAAAAGCAGAGTGTGGCCGAGCTCGTGGATCAGAAATTCGTCGAGGTCCCGGTCTGCCCAGGTGCTGCGTGGATCGACCCACAGCACCCCGACCGCCCCACTTGTCGTTCCGCCGCCGGCCATCCCGCTGGGGGCCTGAAATACCGCGTTGATCGCAAGTGGGTAGACGGCGGCGAATGATTCGTCGCGCTGCGCGAGCGAGGCGGCACGGTCGCGTACTCACCCCAGAGCGGCTTGCGCCTTCTCCGACACCAAGGGCGACTCGGTGCTCAGAGCATCGAACTGGTAGCGGGTGTCGGTCAGCGATGAGTCCGCTTTGAAGATGTCCAGGTATTCTTGGACGCGTTTCGTTTCCCGGACATAGCGCGGCTCGGTGTCGACTTCTGACGGGACGCTGGGCTGGATGGTGTGCAGGAACCCGCGGTACGCCTGCTTGAGCGCGTGTTGGGTTATGGCTTGAGCTCTATCGAGAAACGGGAAGGAAAGCGCAGCGACAGTCTTCAGGTTCTCTTCAGTGCCGTACAAGTGCAGCATGCCGTCTCCTATTCGTCTGCAACAGGGCCGTGCAGCCCACTCGGGTAGGAGGTGCGGGCTGCCGCCGCGGGGTTCAATCCGGTGGATTTCCCGCCACGGCAGCCCGCTCCGGATTAGTCCGGGTCGACAGCGAACATCTGCAGCCGGTACTTCTTCGCGTTGTGGCTGCTCTCACGCATGGCCACGGAGGAATCCTGGGCCTGCTCGATGTCCTCGTCCGTGATCGCGGAAGCGATCTTCTGGAGGAGCTCGTCCATTTGCGTTGCCTCCTCTCGGAAACGGAAATTCCTACAGTGTGCGCCCGTGCATGGCGTGCACGGACCATGAAAGCTAGCCCCGAAGGGCCATGTTTCATCCATCTGTTACGGGACGAATTCCTTCAGCAATCAGGAGGGACGTATGCGCTGGTCAGCCACATGAAGCCGGGTGGAGTTGACTCCTTCACTCTGCGGCATACTGATCTTTCGCCTGAAGAAACATGAGGTGGCGCAGGCGTAACGGTTCATCCGGCGCGCTCGCGCGCACCGTCCTGCAGCTTGTCCGATTCGGTGCTCTTGTGGGTCTCTCGCAGACGTGCGATCGGAATGATCCATAGTGCGGCATAGGCGACGGCGAAGACACCGAGTAAGCACGTGGTCACTGTCATACCAAGAGTGGCCGCGAGCGGAGCGACGGCCAGCGAGGAGACTCCCTGCAAGCCGGAGGAGAGACCGAACGCCAGCACCATCACACGCCCTCGAACGTGATCAGGGCTCGCCAGCTGCAGGCCGTTGATGGCCAGGATCGCGCACGCCCCCACCCCGAGATGGCCCACCAGGGCAGCTGCCATTCCCAGTCCCAGGTTGCTGACCTGCGCCAGAGCCAGGTATCCGAGACCGAAGACGGCCAGGGCAGCAGTGGCTACGAACAGGCGCCGGTCGCCGGAACCGCCAGTGAGCCGCCGGCCCAGGAAGGGGCCGAGAACGGCGCCGACTCCCTGAGCCAGATACAGCGCGCCGACTCCCGCGTCTTCGACGTGGAAGCGGTCGAGGGCGTAGGCGGGCAGGAGGCCGACCATGCCGTAGGAAAGGCGCAGTCCTGCTGTCAGCCACAGGAACGCAGATACCACGGGGGTGACTCGCACGAACTGCCATAGTTCGGCGGTGTCCGCCCACACACGCATGCGCCGCCCCGGCGCAGCCGCTGAGAACGGCCGGCGAATCCTGGAGGTGAGGAGGGCTGACGCGGCAAACGAGAGGATGTCAATGAGCAGAGTGGTGGAGCTTCCCAAGGTGGCGGTGACCACACCGCCCAGGCCGGCCCCTACCAGGAGACCTCCGGAGTACACGCTGCCAAGTGCGGCCTGGGCCAGCGGGAGGTCCTGGGCGTCGACCATGTTGGGCAGGACGGTCTCGGGAATGGGACTCGCCAGGGCGGCGAATACCGACAGGGCTGCCAGGCATACCAGCGCAAGCGGTACCGACCTCAGGTGAAAGGCGATCAGCAGGCCGACTACCGGCACTATGGCTCCGATGTCACATGCAATCCGCAGACGCCTGCGGTCGAAGCGATCGGTGAGCGGGCCGATGACTGGGATCAGTAGCACCCCAGGAAGCGAGTTGACGGCGAACAGGAGCGCGGTCAATCCGGGCGAGCCAGTGCGGTGGTAGACGAAGCCGCTCAACGCGACGAAGGTAAACCAGTCACCGGTCAGGCTGAACGCGGAAGCGCAGAACAGACGTCTGAAGTCGGAGTTGGTTCGGAGGAGCGCCACAAGACGTCCGGGCACGCGAGATCGAGCAGTGAGCACCTGATGACTCCAAACAGCGAAGACGTCCCTGGAGTGCTAAGGGACGAATGGCGAATGCGTAGACGCTTCGCATGGCTCAGTAGCCACCGCGGCGGCTACTGAACGACTGCTGGTTAGCCTCGATCTTGCATGACGGCTCGTCAGCTTTGCTGGCGGGCCGTTTCTGCTTGTCCGGGCGTGCTGTTTGTGCCTGTGGGTATGGCGAGGGCCCGGCTGTCGCGCGGGTGGGCGCCGGGTTCCACGGCTCCGGGGGTGGTCGGCTGCTCGTCA